>JAUIKX010000182.1 GCA_030430515.1 Gammaproteobacteria bacterium
TTCCTGACGGATCTGCTTGATGCGTCCTTCGATGTCAGCCTTCGCACCGTTACCGTCAACCACCGTGGTGTTTTCCTTGGTAGAGGTAATACGCTTGGCGGTACCCAGATCTTCGATGGTCGCGCCTTCCAGGGTCAGGCCTACCTCTTCAGAGATGACCGTGCCGCCGGTGAGGATGGCGATGTCCTGAAGCATGGCCTTACGGCGATCGCCGAAGCCCGGTGCTTTAGCGGCAGCAACTTTGACGATGCCGCGCATGTTGTTGACAACCAGAGTTGCCAGCGCCTCACCTTCGATGTCTTCAGCAATAACCATCAGCGGCTTGCCAGACTTGGCCACGGCCTCGAGGACCGGCAGCAGGTCACGGATGTTGGAGATCTTCTTGTCGCACAGCAGAAGGTACGGATCTTCCAGATCAGCAGACATGGTGTCCTGGTTGTTGATGAAGTAGGGAGACAGGTAGCCACGGTCGAACTGCATGCCTTCGACGATGTCGAGTTCGTTCTCGAGGCCGGAGCCTTCTTCTACCGTGATAACGCCTTCTTTACCCACTTTGTCCATGGCTTCGGCGATGATCTCACCAACCGCGGTGTCGCTGTTGGCGGAAATGGTGCCGACCTGAGCGATGGACTTGGAGTCTTCGCAGGGGGTTGCCAGGCTCTTGATGTGCTCAACAGCGGCAGCAACGGCTTTGTCGATACCACGCTTGAGGTCCATCGGGTTCATGCCGGCGGCAACCGACTTAAGGCCTTCCTGAAGTACCGCCTGAGCCAGCACTGTAGCGGTCGTGGTGCCGTCACCGGCCTCATCGGAGGTCTGGCTGGCAACTTCTTTGACCATCTGCGCGCCCATATTCTCGAACTTGTTTTTCAGCTCGATTTCTTTGGCAACAGAAACACCGTCTTTGGTGACCGTCGGCGCACCGAAGGATTTGTCGAGAACCACATTTCGGCCTTTCGGGCCCAGGGTGACTTTAACCGCGTTTGCCAGGGTGTTCACACCGTCCAGCATCTCGGAACGCGCGTCGTCCCCAAATTTGACTTCTTTCGCACTCATTTAAGAATTCCTCTCGAGTTACGCTTGGATTTAGCCTTCGACGACGCCGAAGATTTCGCTTTCGTTGAGGATCAGATACTCCTCACCGTCCAGTTTGATGGTGCTGCCGCCGTACTGGCCGAAGATCACCTTGTCGCCGACTTTCACGTCAGGCGCGCGGACATCACCATTGTCCAGCACCTTGCCAGTACCAACTGCAAGGACTTCACCCTGCTGGGGCTTCTCGCCAGCAGAGTCAGGCAGCACGATGCCGCCAGCGGAGGTCTTTTCTTCCTCCATGCGACGGACGACGACGCGGTCGTGTAACGGTCGAATGTTCATGTTCTTTTCGTCTCCCAATAATCAGGCCGAAACTTAAGTTTTCAGGTGTTAGCACTCTGCACACGAGAGTGCTAACTCAGGGCGGCTAATAATAGGGACGCTTTGGGGAGTTTCAAGAGGAAAAAGAGAAACAGTTCGCAACTTCAGTGAGACACCACCCCGCTTGCCTGGTGGCTTCCTATACTCAGATCGAGCTAATTCGCATGCCAGCAGATGTCCAGCAACCTTCTTCTCGTCGATGATGAACCCAATGTGCCCCGCGCCATCCGGCGGGCTTTGCGCAGCGAAGGCTACAAATTCCTGATCGCCAATTCCGCCGCCGAAGCGTTCGACCTGCTTCGCGCGACGCCGGTCGACGTGGTGATCTCGGACCATCGCATGCCCGGTGTCACGGGTTCCGAGTTCCTGAGCGAGGTCAACAACCGGTACCCCGACACCGTGCGCCTCATGCTGTCAGGCCAGGCCGACATCGAAGCGGTCATCGACGCGATCAACGAGGGCAGCATCTTCAAGTTCGTCGCCAAGCCCTGGAAGAACGATCAACTCAAGCAGGTGGTTCGCGAAGCGAGCAACAGGGCTCAGGCACAGCAGGTGGATGAGCACACCGGCTGGCAGACCCACAAACTCTTCAAGACGCGACTCAGCGCGCTGCTGGAAGATCAGCCCGCGCGCATCGTCGTCGGTGAGATACGCAACCTCGCCACCGCCTGGGCGCTACTCTCGAAGGACCAGCGCCGAGCGCTGGCCGACAAAATCGCTCAACGGTGCGCCGCAGCCCTGGGGGAACCGGTCATCGAACTCGCTTCTCTGGATCGCGGCCTGTTCGCACTGGCTCTGGACATCAGTGAGGGCGATGACCTGATCAACGGCCTGGTGGAAAGGCTTTCGGCACCGATGGTGATCGACGATCAGGCGCTCAGGCTGCATATTGCCGCCGGCTACGTCGACAGCACCGCGGTGGGTGACAGCACGCCCGGCGCGCTCATCCGCAAAGCCATCGTTGCGCTGACTAATGCTGACATCGAGGGCACCGGCTACGCGGGTTACCGCCCCAACTCCATGACCAGCCTGAAGCTGAGACAGAGTCTGGAGCACGATCTTTCATCAGCGCTGGCGAGGTCGCAGTTTTTTCTTCAGCTGCAGCCACAGGTGGACAGCGGAAATCTGCGCATTCGCAGCGCGGAGGCGCTGATCCGGTGGCAGCACCCTGTGCACGGACTCATTTCCCCTGCGCAGTTCATCGACATGGCTGAGCGCAACGGGTTCATCAACGACATCGGCGTCTGGGTCATCTGCTCAACGATGCAGCAGCTGGAAACGCTGGCTGAGCTGGGCATGGGCGACGTACGTTTGAGCTTCAACCTGTCGCCCAGACAGCTCACCGACGGCGGCACCGCGTCGTGGCTCACCGTACTCCGCCAGTACGCCATCGAAGAACCTGAGCTCATGAACCAGCTGGAGCTCGAAGTCACGGAGAGCACCGTGATGGACTGCAGCGAGTCAGCAACCCGGGCGCTGGAAGAGGCCAAAGAGCTGGGCATCCGTATCGCCCTGGATGACTTCGGCACGGGGCATTCTTCGCTGGCGCAGCTCAACGCGCTCCCGCTCGATGTATTGAAGCTCGATCGCAGCCTGATCCAGGACATCGAGATCAACGAGCGCAGCATGACGCTGCTCAAACATCTGGCGTCAATGGCAAAAGATCTAGGGCTGGAGGTCATCGCCGAAGGTGTCGAAACCCAGTCACAGGTACAGGTGTGCAAAGACCTGCACTGCGATCTGATCCAGGGCTATGCGTTCTACAAGCCGCTGGATGTTGAAGATTTCTACCGAGTGCTGAGAAGTGAACGACATGGCCAGCACTGATATCGACCCCGAGGGAACGTCAGCTCTGCCTGTGGTGCTCAGCGTGGATGACGAAGCCAATGTGGTGAAGTCCATCAAACGGACACTACGCAAGGTAGATGCAAAAGTGCTGACCGCCACCTCCGGCGAAGAAGCACTCAGCATTCTGGAACGTGAGCCCATCGACGTGATCATTTCCGACATGCGCATGCCCGGCATGTCCGGCGCTGAGCTGCTCAGGGAAGCCCGACACGCGCAGCCGAAATGTACAAGGATTCTCCTCACCGGATACAGCGACGTCGAAGCGACCATGCAGGCGGTGAATGAGGGTGGCATCGCCAGATACCTCAGCAAGCCCTGGAACGACGACGAACTGCGCGCCATCGTCGAGGACGCCATACGCATGGCCAGCCTCGAACAGGAAAACCAGCAGCTCCAGGCAACGGTCGATGCGCACACGGCGGAGCTCGAGGCGGAAGTTGCCCGCCGCACGGAGGAGCTCGAAGCGGCCAACGCCATGCTCACCGAAGCCATCGACGATCTCGCCCAGAGCTACGAGACCATGGTGGAGCTTCTCGCCAACCTGTCAGCCATGCCGAATCCGGAGCCGGAAACCTCCCAGAAGAAGGCCGACCTGGCGCTGGCCATGGCGGAAGACATCAAGATGGATGACGAGGAGAAACTGACCCTCCGACACGCCGTGCGTCTGCACCGCATCGGCTGGTCAGCGCTGCCATCGAAACTGACCGCGACACCTCGCCGGGAGCAGACGCAAACGCAGCGGGCACAGTTCGAACAACACCCGCTCTATGCTCAGGCACTGCTGATGAGTGTGCCGAAACTTGCCGGTGTGGCAAAAATTCTGCGGGCTCAGCACGAGCACTACAACGGCGACGGCTTTCCAGACAGAGCCCGAACAGAAGGCATTCCCATCAGCGCACGGATTCTCGCCATCGCCCGGGACTACTACGATTACCAGCGCGGCCGGATCGAGGGGACGAAGCTTTCGTCCGGAAATGCCGTAGAAAAGATTCGTGCTGGCTCCGGCAAAGAATACGACCCTGATCTGATCAGAGTGTTCAGCGCCGTGCTGCCGAAGCTCGAGAAGGTCGAGGCTGCGGTGAGCGAAATATGCGTCCACGCCCGGGCGCTGCAACCTGGAATGACCCTGTCTCGCGACCTCACCACGGCCCATGGCGCACTGCTGCTCACAAAGGGTGCCGTACTGGACCAGCACCTCATTGAAAACATCATCAACCTCGAACACCGATCAGATACGAACCTGTCGGTGTGTATCCACCAGCAACCGGAACGGAAAAAATGAAAGGCATCGTCTTCAATCTTCTCGGCGACATGGTCGAGGAACAGTTCGGGCTCGAAGCCTGGGACGCCATCCTGGACAAGGCAGGCAGCGACGGCATTTTCGTAGCAACGGAAACCTACAGCGACGAGGCGCTGCTTGCGCTGGTGGCCGCTGGCTCAGAGATTTCCGGCATAGCCGTGCCGGACCTGGTGCGTGCGTTTGGTCGTTACATGATCCCGAGATTCAGAGAAAGTTACGGTATCTTTTTCGAAGGGCATCAGGATCTGAAGGCATTTCTGCTCACCGTCGACAGCGTCATACACGTGGAGGTGCGCAAACTCTATCCAGAAGCCGGCCTGCCGGAATTTTCCTACCAGAACGAATCAGACGATCAGATGACGATGACCTACAGATCTCCACGAAAACTCTGCGACCTGGCCATTGGTCTGATCGAGGGCGCCGCCGCCCACTTCGAGGAAAAGTGCACCATCAACCACGATGTCTGCATGCACAAAGGTGCCGACCGTTGCGAGCTGCATCTCGGCTTCAACCCATGACGACCAGCGTCGATACACTCAACCGCGCTCTGGAGCGGGAACGCAAAAGACGGGCACACGCTGAGCAGCTCCTCGAGGAGAAATCCCGGGAGCTTTTTCATTCCTACGAATCTCTCGAAAAAGCCCACGAGGAGCTGAAGGAAAACCAGAAGAAGCTCGTGCAGTCTGAAAAGATGGCTTCTCTCGGCATACTCTCGGCCGGTATCGCTCATGAAGTGAACACGCCCATCGGCTTCGTGCTCAGCAATGTCACCACGCTCGGTGAATACACACCGCAGTTTTCCCGGCTGTACGAAGAGCTGAAGAACCTGCTGGAAAAACTCCCGGACGACGACCGGCAGCGTATCAGCCGGTTTCTGGAAGAAGAGGAAATCGATTTTATCGTCGAAGACACGGGCGATCTGGTGAGCGAAAGCCTGGAAGGCGTCACTCGCGTTCGAGACATTGTTGCTGGCCTCAAAACTTTCTCCCATGCCGACAACGACAGCATCGAGCCGGTGGATATCAACGATGTGATCAACAGCACGCTGACGCTTGCACGCAGCGAGATCGAGCGCGCAGGCCAACTCAGCACGGATCTGCAGGACGTACCCGCGCTGATGGGCAACCGTGGCAAGCTGGGCCAGGTGATCATGAATCTGGTGGTCAACGCCAGCCAGGCGATCTGCGAAGAGAAAGGCGAAATTCTGGTGCGAAGTCGCTGCGTCGACGACGAGGTGGTCATCGACATCCAGGACAACGGGTGCGGCATGGACGAAGAGACCCAGATGAAACTGTTCACACCCTTTTTCACCACCAAAGAGGTGGGTGAAGGCACCGGCCTGGGCCTGACCATCACCTTCGGCATCGTCGAAGAGCACAGAGGACGCATTGAGGTGTCGAGCGCTCTGGGCGAAGGCACGACCTTCTCGGTGCACCTGCCGCTCGGCTAACTTTCTTCTTCCCGGGAGATCACCTCGCCCTCCAGCACATCGCTGTGCCGGTGCGCCGCCGCTCCTTGCGGAGAGAAACGACCGACCAGCCAGCGCCTTGCAGCCGGCACGAGCAGGGCGAACCCCACGGCATCGGTCACAAAACCCGGCGTGAGCAGCAGAGCACCGCTCACCGCGAGCATCACCCCTTCAATCATCTCGCCCGCCGGAACTTCGCCTGCATTGAGGCGTTCGTTGGCACGCAACAGCGTCGCTGCGCCCTGACGCCGTAACAGTGCCACGCCGATGATTGCGGTCAACATGACGAGCGCGATCGTCGGCAACGCACCGAAGTAGCCGCCAACCCGGATCAACAGGTACATTTCAACGAGCGGGACGATGGTGAAGATGGCAAGAAAGATCAGACCACGAGGCAAGGACACTCCAGAAAAACTATCTGCGCCGGAACAGAGTGGCGGCAGCGACGACGATTCGCAAGCCGATCCGTTAGCCGATCTGCGAGCAGCCATCTGGCAGATCGTCGCGTCGATACCCGAGGGCAAAGTTGCCACCTACGGACAGATCGCCCGCCTTGCCGGGTACCCCAGCCACGCACGCTACGTGGGGCGAACGCTGCGCCAGCTTCCGGAAGGTTCCAGGCTGCCGTGGCACAGGGTACTGAATGCCAGCAGACAGATTTCAAGACGCGAGCGTGGCAGCGACACGACGCAAAGAAAGCGGCTCGGCGAGGAAGGTGTGGTGTTCATCGGTAACCGCGCAGCTAAGGGTCATCTCTGGGAGCCTTGACCGCCAGATGACGAACCCTGGCCACGAGAAGCACGAGCACCATGGCGGGAATACCTAACGCTGAAGCGTAGAGAAAGAAATTGGCGTAGCCCCAGGTGTCGACTACAACGCCGGAATAGCCGCCGATGAACTTACCGGGCAGGGTCATCAACGAACTGAAGAGCGCATATTGGGTGGCCGTGTAGGCCCGGTTGGTCAGCCCGGATAGAAAGGCGATGAACACGACAATCGCCATACCGCCGCTGAAATTGTCGACGCTGATCACGAGCGCCAGATGCAGGTGGTCGATCTCGCCCGGACCGAGCGCAGCCAGATAAGCAAAAAGCAGATTCGTAC
>JAUIKX010000183.1 GCA_030430515.1 Gammaproteobacteria bacterium
GGCGGTCTGGCCGTGACAATCGCTGCACTGACCGGCCAGTTCGCCGTGCGGGTTGTCGCTGTCATGACAGCCTTCGCAGGTATCCGGTGGCGCTTTGTCGATGGACTCGCAGTGGCACGCTTCGCACGTAATCTCCGCATGGCGCTCCAACAGCGCGAAGCCGGTATCACGCTCATGATCGAAAGATGCATCCTGCCACTGATCCTCGGAATGACAGTCCGCGCACTCCGTGCCATTGCGACCCAGGTGCACGTCGTTCGCGCTATGACAACCAACGCAATTTGTCGGCAGTTCAAATCCCGCTACTTCGGAGACGTGGCATTGCTGGCAGTCGAGGCGCTCGTGCGCACCACGCAGCGGAAAATCCGCCTCTACCTGGTGATCAAACGAAACGGATTCCCACCCCCGGGCTGAATGGCAATCGTCACAGGCTTCCCCCAACCGGCCATTGTGATGATCATCCAGGCCATGGCAGCTCACGCACTGTCGCACGTCGCCGTCCACGGCATCAGGATTCGCCGCGTCATCATGACACGCGGCGCAGGCGCTCTCGGCATGCTGACCAACCAATGGAAACCCGGTCTCATCATGATCGAACTGCGCGCCCAGCCAGCGCGATGGTGTGTGGCAATCGCCGCACCGCTCGCCGAAGCCGCCATCGTGGGCGTCGTCCTTCTGATGGCAGCCGACACACTCCCGGGCCGTTTCACGAAATGACGCCTCGTGACAACCTTCACAGGCAAGCGGCGCGTGCGCGCCTTCAAGGTCGAAGCCGGTCATCGAATGATCGAACAGATCAGCCTGGAGCCCGGTGATATCGCTTTTCCGCCCCTCATGCTCCGTATGGCAGTTCGCGCAGTTCTGCTCGCTGACCGTCGCCGAAAAGCCGTGAAAACCCCGCTTCAGCGCGCGGTCTTCCGCTACGGCCTCATGGCATTGCAAACAAAGCGCATCCACATCACCACGACCCAGGCGGATGTGGCAGGCGCCGCAGTCCTCCTCGATCTCCGCATGTGCTTCAGCAACGGGTCCGGGCATGACGAGTGTCTCCAGGCTGGCCGCCAGCGCGTCTCCGGCCGCACAAGCCAGAAACAGAACGATACAAAACGCCGCAAAGGCCTTACCTGTCATTTCAATACATGTGCACCGCCACGACATGAACCAGCGCGGCAATCACCATTACTATGAACAATGGATAGTGAGTGACATGCCAGAGCGAAAACAATCGCTCGAAAGCACGCAGTTGAGCAAATTTGCGCAATAGTCGCCTGCGATGTTCGAATAGCCTCAAAACGTGCGCTTCCACCGACTCCAGGTGTGGCTTACCGCGCATTTTTTCGCGGAGTTCGGAGCGCGCCGCACGAAGGTCGGCGCCAATGCTCGCTGCCAGCCACAAGGTGGCGCCGATTGTGTCCGGCGTCTTCTCGGTGCGACGCTCTACACCCGACAAAGCCTCCAGCACCAGCGCGCCGACTTCACTGCCGCCGTCTTTCTGGCGCGTGAGCGCTGCTTTGAGCTCTTCCCACGTCGCACGTTGCCCGTAGAGCCCGTGATGAATCTTCGAATAGAAATAGCGACCGAGAATACCGCTCACGGAAACCACTATTGTGCAGAAAAGCGCAACACGGCCATTGAAGGATCCCAGACTGAAATTACTGTGAAGCAGTACGAGTAACGGGCCCAGTATTCCGAGGATCATGTGCACCCTGAACCAGTGCCTGACGGCTCCGGCGCGGCGCAGGAATCTGGCCCTTTTTCTCAGTGGGTACGTCAGCAGAAGCAACATCATCAATGCACCCGTCACACCCAACCAGTAGCCCAACCCCTCAGACGCAACGATCAGACGCTGCTCGCGCGCGGCCCAGCCCAGAAGGATCGCCGCCACAACAGCGGCACCAAAGAGAAGCGTCAACAGCGCGTTGCTGCGTCTTCCAACGGATTCATTTGCACTCATATTCGACAAAAACAGGCCTGTTCACCGGAAAGCATAGCCCGATTGATACAATCAACGTGATAACGATGTCGCTAACCGAGACCCTCACACGTGGCCAATAACCTGACGTTTCTGTTCTACGCCGCTCCCCTGGTGCTGATTTTTCTCGTGATGGCGAGGAAGCGACGGACCTTCGAACACCGCAGCGGCGAGATACTCTTTGACGCCATCGAGTCTGGCATGAACCAGCCCCCATCCCTGCACCCGGTGATCGATCCGACGCGCTGCATCGGCTGCGCTTCCTGCGTGCATGCCTGCCCGGAATTCCCGGCTCATCAGGTACTGGGCATCGTCCGGCAACGCGCTGAACTGGTGTCTCCCACCGACTGCATCGGCCACGGTGAATGCCTCAACGTCTGCCCGGAAGATGCCATCCGTCTGGTATTCGGCACAGCGGAGCGCGGAGTGGACATTCCCCATGTGAGTGCGGATTTTTCCACAAATGTCGATGGCATCTATATCGCCGGCGAACTGGGTGGTATGGGCCTCATTCGCAATGCCATCGCGCAGGGTTCTCAGGCGATGGCGCAGATCGCGGCACGAAGCGCGAAGCGTAAGAAAGCAGAGATCGACGTCATCATCATCGGCGCCGGCCCAGCGGGAATCGCCGCCAGCCTCGGCGCCATCGAACATGGACTGTCGTACCTCACCATTGAGCGTGAGCGCCTCGGCGGTACCGTTGCCAACTTTCCCACCGGCAAACTCGTTATGACGGCGCCCGGTACGCTGCCGATGGTGGGCGATTTCCACTTCCGCGAGGTATCGAAGGAGCATCTTGTCACTTTCTGGCAGGAAACCTGCGAAGAACACAACGTAAAGATCAACGACCAGGAAACGCTTGTTTCCGTGAAGCAAGCAGACACCGGCCACCTGATCGTCACTACGGATCGTGACACCTACAGTGCCGGCGCCGTGCTTCTGGCCATCGGCCGCCGGGGCACGCCGAGAAAGCTCGACATTCCCGGGGAAGAACTTGCGAAGGTCGCCTACGGCTTCCGGGATGCGATCGAATACACCGACCAGGACGTTGTCGTAGTGGGCGGCGGCGATTCAGCAGTGGAAGCCGCCTGTGCAATCTCTGAAGTAAGCCCTGGGCGCGTCACCCTCTGCTATCGGGGCGACGCCTTCGGTCGCGTGAAAAAGAAGAATCGTGAGCGCATGACTCAGGCCGCTGAAGACGGTGCGATTGATATACGCCTGAAGACGCAACTCACCTGCATAGAAGCCGGGTATGTGCACTGGCAGGAAGATGGCAATCCAGCAAAAGTCATCAACGATCGCGTGGTGATCTGCGCGGGCGGCATCCTACCAACTGGCCTGCTCCGGGAGATCGGCATCGAAGTGGAAACGAAATATGGGCAAGCTTAATAAAGCTCTGGTCTGCGCACTGCTCGTCCTGAGCGCCCAGGCGCACGCACAATCTGACAACACCATACCGCTGGATGTACGCATCGCGCTCGCGGCAAATCGTCATGCCGACGCCCTGCCCTGGTTGCACGATGCCGCCGACCAGGGCCACTCGGTCGCCGCATTGACGCTTGGCAAGCTCTACAGGATGGGCAAAGCGGTGCCGAGAGATATTCCACGCGCAATCAGCTATCTGCAAATTGCAGAGCAGGGTGGCGCAACTGAAGCCAGACGCATGCTCGCGCAGCTATCCAGTAATGACAAAGGGAAATCGCCGGCTCCCAGGACCAACACGCTCGGCAACACACCTTTACACGTGGCCGTTCTGAAACGGGACGTCAATCTTGTCAGAGATCTGATTCGGGGGAGCGCATCGATCAACGCAAGAAACGAATCGGGAGATACACCACTACACATTGCCGCAGCCTCAGCAAACACGGAGATCTGCCAGGAGCTTATCCATGCGGGCGCTGACCTTGAAAAGAAAAACGCACAGGGCTGGAGCGCGGCGACCATTGCGCGAAGGAGCGGCGATAGGCGGCTCCTGAAGATCTTCAACTTATCTGCGGTTGCAGGCGAAAACACAGAGGTCGGTCTTCGACATGCTGTTCGCACGAAACAGCTCGCACGCGTT
The DNA here is from genome assembly GCA_030430515.1 of Gammaproteobacteria bacterium. Taxonomy (GTDB): domain Bacteria; phylum Pseudomonadota; class Gammaproteobacteria; order Pseudomonadales; family Azotimanducaceae; genus SYFY01. Next base: position 4,035 of record JAUIKX010000183.1, read on the forward strand.
AGAACACTGCTTGCCAACGAGGCGCCTGCCGACCCGGACCTGCTGCTTTTCGCTCTTTCGCTCGGCCATGCAGAAGTTGCACAAGCGCTTGCCGCTGCCCGCGTGGGTCTGCAGGCGACCGACCGAAGCGGCAGAACCGCTCTGCATCTGGCGGCTCTTGCGGGTAACGTTCCGCTGATCGACACCCTGCTTGAAGTGGGTGCAGATCCGCAGACGATGGACAATGACGGCCACAGTCCGCTGTTTCTGGCGGCGAGAGCCGGGGCGGAAACAGCAGCGCTCCGTCTGGCCCGCAGAACAGACGACGCCCCTCAGGCACTCTGGCTGCTTTCGGACCAGGGTGCTCACAAAGCTGTAGACGCACTGTTGAAGGCTGGCGTAGCACCGAGCCCCGACAAACACCCAATCTTTGCAGCGGCTGCAAAGGACCACGTCGCCGTTCTCAAACTGTTCGGAGCAGCAACGCACGGCGCCCGCACCCGGGATGGCACCACAGCCCTGATGGTCGCAGCGCACAACGGTTCGCAGGGCACCATCGCTCACCTGATCGATCAGGGCACCCCGCTCGACACCCTAAACAACGCAGGCAATACCGCACTGCTGATCGCGGCCCAGGCCGGCCAACTGGACGTCTGCCGACAGCTCATCGACGCGGGCGCGTCGCTCGGCATCAGGAACCATATGAACATCAACGCCCGTTCGATCATGGAAAATAAGCGCGATCAGCAATGGCAGGCACTGCTGGCGAGCACAGAATCCGGCTTTTTCTCGAATCTGCTGAACTGAGTTCACGCAGCAGCTTCCTTGCCTCTGAAAGCCATATTTGCACTATCTGGCACAACCGCGTACTACTCCTTGGCTCAAGCACAGCGCAAACTGACACCCATGGACAGCAAACGGCCGATCATTCTCGCGGTTCGATCGCTTCTCAGACCAGTTGTTCGTCTGATGATCGCTCTCGGGTTCAACGCCCGCGACTTCGTCGAGGTGGCAAAAACGGTTTATGTGGAGGTCGCAAGCACCGAGTACGGCAAACGAGGTCGCCAGACGAACATGTCGAGAGTCGCCGTGCTCACCGGCTTGACCCGTCGCGAGGTCTCGCGGCTGAGAAAAGTCTCTACCCACGACCCGTTACCATTGATGGATCCACTGGCCTCCGTGGGCAAGGTGCTGGCCCACTGGCATCAGGAATCGCCTTACATCGACAGTCACGGCCAGCCTCGCCAACTTTCTCTTAAGGATTTCCGTCACCTTCTGGACACGCATCGTGGCGATATTCCACAGCAGACCATAGAAAAGGAGCTGGAGGCGGCCGGCGCAATCCATATTGCAGGCGGCATCGTCGAAGCCCGCTCTCGTTACTTCATGCCGGTACAACTCGAGGAACAGGCTGTTGAACGCTTCGGGCGCGTGCTGGGAGACGTGGGCGGCGCAATCTGCGAAAACCTGCTTTGCTCAAACACGGAGAAGAAGTCTTTCGAGGGCCGGGCTGTCAACGAGCGCGTCGCATTCGGTTCCAGAGACGCCTTTCAAAAATTTCTGGACCGTACGGGTCAATCGTTTCTCGAGGATGTAGACGATTGGCTGACGGACCACTCTGAACCGGAAGATGCCGATGCCATCCGCATGGGGGTCGGCGTCTACACGATTGGAGACATCGAATGACCCGCACACTGACAGGCGTCCTTTGCAGGATCTGCGTTTGCATTCTCATCGCGAGCTGCGGCGGCGGCAGTCCGGGAACGTCCAGCTACATCGACCGGAGCGGCGTGTACATCGGCGACATCACCGGATTCGGCAGCGTCATCGTCGGCGGCGTGCATTTCGACACGCAGGCCGCCACCATCGAGGTGGACGACCGGCAGTCCGACGAGAGCGCCTTGAGGGTCGGACAGTACGTACGCATCGACGGGTCGCTGAACGCAGACGGCACCACAGGCGTCGCGGACTTCATCGTCACGGATCCGGCGCTGAAAGGTTCCGTAGACAGCGTGGACCTCGTTGCCGGCACCCTGACCGTTCTCGACACGACAATCATCGTCGATATCGACACGTTGTTCGGTCCGACCGTATCGCCGCCGACGCTGACATCCATCAGTACGGGAGACCGGCTGGAGATACAGGGAACGAGAGATGCTGACGGCGCGGTGCTGGCGTCACGCATCGACCGCGTCAGCGACACGGAGCTGGAGGTGCGCGGGCAGATTTCCGGTCTCGACACCACGGCACAGCGCTTTCAGATTCAGGGTCTGACCGTGGCGTATGCGGATGCCCAGCTGGTCGGGTTCAACAGCGCTTCCCCCGCCAACGGGCAGACCGTTGAGGCCGAAGGTGCGCAGATTCAGTCGGGAGTACTACAGGCCGCACGTCTGGAGCTCGAAATCGACAGCCGCTTCGAGGCGGAGGAAGAAGGCACCGAGGTCGAACTGTCCGGCATCGTAACCCGCTTTGCCGGCGCCGATGACTTCGAGGTCGGAGGCGTGCAGATCACTACCGACGGCAGCACCCGATATGAAAACGGCGCTTCCGCTTCCCTTGCCGCCGGCGTGAGCCTCTCTCTGGAAGGTACGGTCACGAGCAGCGGCATCGTTCTCGCCCAGTCCATCGAGCTGCGCCAGACGAGTGATTTCGAAGCGACAGGCCGCGTCGAGTCGGTCACCCTGGCGAGCAACAGCCTCGTCGTGCTGGGAACCGCTGTCACCGTCTCGAGCACCACGCAGTTCATCGATGAAAGCGAAACGGAACTGCGCAGGTTCTCGCTGGCTGACGTCGCCACAGGGGACTACGTAGAAGTGCGCGGAACCGCGAACCAGAACGGCGTGGCCGCGAATCTGCTCAAGCGCAGCGAGCCCGAAGACGAGATAGAGATTTCCGGTGACGTTACCGGCATCGATGAGCCCGACATCGAATTGCTCGGCACGCGCATTCAGACAACCACCGAGACCACGTTCGAAACCGACGACGAAGAAGTCACCCGGGCGGTTTTTTTCGACGCGCTGAACATCGGCGACTTCATCGACGCCGAAGGCCGTTCGCCCAGTCCGGGCGTGCTGGTCGCGGAGAAAATCGAGCGGGCCGGATCGTGATCGGGTGTCCTGCCTG
>JAUIKX010000184.1 GCA_030430515.1 Gammaproteobacteria bacterium
GAGCAAGGTCTCTCTGCAAACGGTCGTCGGAGATTCGGCTGGCCAATCCGATGGATGACAGAATGCCGAGTGCGATCGTGGAGTAGTCGGGGAGGTGTGAAACGAAGCCGTCGAACTCCGTGAGGCCTTGCATCCGGGCGATGATCGATATCAGGCCCAGGAAGAACGCCAGCTGGGCGCCGATCATCCATCTACTGCCGGGACGTTTCAGGGAGGCGGCGTAGATTGATACTGCCATGCAGGCAATCGGTGCGATCGCCAGGAATAACATGGCGGCGCGCGGGTAGCTGGAAAAGACTGGTGCGAATAGGAAAACGGCAGTGAACAGCGCATAGACCTTCAGGGCGTTGTCGATGCGCGGTGCCCATCGTGCCGTCTTCAGGAACGTACTCGTGAACAGCGCCAGGCCGCCGCACAGGAGCAACGCTGCGCAGCGATTGACCAGCTCGTGAATCTCCGGGGTATTCGGGTAGATGTACTGGGATGCGATGCCGGTATCCGCGGCTCTGCGCGCAAAAGCGCCGAACATCGTCAGTGCCAGACAGCCGAATGCCGGGTCACGCAGGTAAAAGAAAACGATCACGTTGAACAGCACCAGTGCGGCCATGATGCCCATTCCGGCAGATAGAAATTGCTCATCGACGAGCGTTTCTTCGAACCAGACGGGAGGCGCCATGAGGGTAGGCTGAACGAAGATGTTGGTGATGCTCTCCATGCGGAGCATGACTTCATGACGACCTGGTGCCATCGACACTCTGAACGCCAAGTTCTTGTCTGGGGAATCGCGCTCGCTGAAGATCATGCCCGTGCCTGTGGCAAGCTCTTCGATCAGTTGGCCATTCAGGTAGTGGAACAGCCTTGCATCGCGGATGTTGCTGGATTTCAGAGTGTAGAACCACAGGCCGTGCCTCCCACCATGGCTGTTCCCGGGAACACTGAATTCCGTGCGCAGCCAGTGGGTCTCTTTGCTCATGCCGACATTGAATGTGTCGCTTCTGAGATGCTTCCAGTCATAGACCTTCTGCGGATCCGCGGTTGCCGCGGTAGCGGCCTGCGAATGCAGACCGAGAAGTATCTTCCCGGGAATGTCAGGGTTGATTTCCAGTACTTCGGCATAGGCGGTCGTACAGAGCACGCCTGACGCGAACGTCAGGCAGAGCAGAAGCGCCAGTATTTTGACCGGTGAGTGCATACCGAAAGTATAGAAACGATTCCCTGAACCGCTTCGTTCGGGGTAAGGCGTTGCTCAGACCTGCAGTTCCGGCAAATCCTGAAAGAGACCCAGTGCCTCCGGGTTGGCCAGTGCGCTCGTATTTTTAACGGTTCGGCCGTGCACCACGTCCCGCACTGCCAGCTCCGCGATCTTGCCGCTCATGGTCCTTGGAATATCGGTAACGGCGATGACTCGAGCGGGCATATGTCTTGGTGAAGCCTGCTCGCGAATACGCTGACGGATTCGGTTGATCAGCTCCTCGCTGAGCACGGCGTTGTCCCGCAGCACGACAAACAGCACCACGCGGACGTCGTCGTCCCACTGCTGTCCGATGCAGACAGCCTCCATCACCTCATCGAAAGTTTCCACCTGCCGATAAATTTCAGCGGTGCCGATGCGCACGCCGCCCGGATTGAGCACCGCATCGCTGCGGCCGTGGATGATGAAGCCGTCGTTGCGGGTTCGCTCCGCGAAATCTCCGTGTGCCCACACGTTTTCGAAACGCTCGAAGTACGCCGCTCGGTAACGTGCGTTGTTTTCATCGTTCCAGAAGCCGATCGGAGCGCTGGGGAAAGGCTGCACGCAGACCAGCTCGCCGCGGACGCCCTCAGTGCTGTGACCGTCGTCGTTCCACACCTGCACGTCCATGCCGAGGCCGGCGGATTGCAGCTCACCGGCGAACACCGGCTGGGTGGGGTTTCCGAGAATGAAGCAGGACAGGATGTCGGTGCCGCCGGTCATCGATACAAGATGTACCTGCTCCTTGATATCCCGGTAGACGTAGCGAAAGCCTTCGTGAGGCAGCGTTGAACCGGTGCTGATGATCATGCGGAGCGGGTCGAGCGTATGGCTCTCGCAAGGTTTGACGCCGTTGTTTTCAATGCCCTGAAGATATTTGGCGCTGATGCCGAAAACCGTGACCCCTTCGCTCTGAGCCATATCCCAGAGCGCCTCGGGCGTCGGGTGAAACGGTGAACCGTCGAACAGCACGATTGTGCAACCGGTGGCCAGAGCAGAGATCAGCCAGTTCCACATCATCCATCCGGCGGTGGTGAAGAAAAACAGCGTGTCGTCTTCACTCAGGTCCAGATGCAGGCGGTGCTCCTTAGCGTGCTGCAGAAGGGTGCCGCCCGCACCGTGCACGATGCATTTGGGTTTGCCGGTGGTACCGGAAGAATAGAGGATGTAAAGCGGGTGATCGAAAGGCAGGCGCTCAAAGCTGAGCTCGGGCACCTCGCTCTGCATCACATCGTTCCAGCTTGTTTGTGCGTCGTCCGCAACACCGAGCACGGGTACCCACAGCACGGCCTCGATGGATGGTACCTGGGCGACGACCTCTGCGATCTTGCTGCGCACATCGATGCGCTTGCCGGCATAGTGGTAGCCGTCGCAGGCGATGAGTACCTTCGGTTCGATCTGGCCGAAGCGATCCAGCGCACCGTTTGCGCCGAAGTCCGGGGAGCATGAAGAGAACACGGCACCCATGCTGGATGCTGCCAGCATGGAGATCGCAGTTTCGGGTATGTTCGGCATCCATGCCGCAACGCGATCACCTGCCTGCACGCCTTGCGATCTCAGCCATGCGGCGAGCTTTGCGGTGTGATCATGCAGTTCGCCGTAGCTGACCGCGCGGCGTTCGCCATTTTCCAGAAGGCTGACGAATGCGGCTTTCTCATCTCTGCGTGCCAGAAGGTTCTCAGCAAAGTTGAGCCTCGCCTCAGGAAACCACCCGGCCTCGATGAAGCGGTTGCCGTTGATGAGGGTGGTCGCGCCAGGCGTGCCTACAACGTTGCACCAGCGCCACACTTCTCGCCAGAACAGCTCGCGGTTGTCGATGCTCCATTCGTGCAACGCAGCGTAGTCGGCAAGACTGACATCGAACGACTGCTCGATGTGACGCCGGAAGCGGTCGAGCGCAGAGGCTTCTATGGCTTCAGGCGATGGTTGCCAGAGCTTTTCGTTCACAGAGCGACATCTCTGAAGCAATTGCGCACTTCGGTGACAAACTGCTGCGGCTGCTCGAATGCGGCAAAGTGGCCGCCTTTGTCGAGCTCGTTCCAATAGATGATGTTGGCGTATCGGGCCTGGGCCCAGCGTTTTGACGTGCGGAAGATCTCTTTGGGAAAAATAGAACCGCCCATCGGCGTTTCGATTGGCGGTGCATCGGCGGCGGCACCGAAGCTTTCCCAGTAAAGGCGAGCAGAAGATGCACCGGCAGCGTTCAACCAGTAGACCATGACGTTGTCGAGCATCTCATCGCGCGTGAGCACGTTCTCCGGATGCCCGTCGCAGTCTGTCCATGCCCAGAACTTTTCCAGGATCCAGGCCATCTGCCCGACAGGAGAGTCCACCAATCCATAGCCCAGTGTCTGCGGCCGGGTGCTCTGCTGCTTCGAGTAACCTGAATCCCAATCCTGATAGTGCTGCATGCCGGCGAGCGCAGACTGCTCCCGCTCGGTGAGATTGTCCATCATGTCCGGCGACGGCGGCGCGACGACCATGTTCAGATGAATCGCCTTGCAGTGTGCCGGGTCGTGGCGCGCGACGTTCGATGTCACGATCGCGCCCCAGTCGCCGCCCTGTGCGAGATAGGCGTCATAGCCCAGGCGCTGCATGAGCTGGCCCCAGACCTGCCCCATTTTTTCGACGCCCCAGCCGGGGGATGTCGGCTTTCCGGACCAGCCATAGCCAACGAGGGAAGGGCACACCAGGTGAAAGGCATCTTCAGCGTTACCACCGTGCTCCTGGGGTTCCGTCAGCGGGCCGATGACCTTGAGAAATTCGACAACTGATCCCGGCCACCCGTGCGTGAGCAGAAGAGGCTTCGCGTTTTCGTTGCTGGAACGGACGTGCAGGAAATGCACGTCGATGCCATCGAACTCGCTGGTGAAATGCGGGTAGGCGCGGAGCCGATGGGCCAGGCGCTGCATGTCGTATTCGTTCCGCCAGTAGTCGGCGACTTCTTTCGTATAGCTGAGCGGGATGCCCTGGCTCCAGTCGTCTGGCGTCTCGGCGTCTGGCCAGCGGGTTCTGGCCAGGCGGTCTTTCAGATCAGCGATGGCCGATTCATCAATGGTTATTTCGAGCGGTTTGATGTCTGTCATGATGATGTCCTCAAAGTGAACCGCAGACGTGGCCACCATCGACGGTGAGCACTGATCCGGTCATGTAGCGCGATGCATCCGAGGTGAGAAGCAGGAGCGGCCCGTCCAGATCCTCAAACTCGCCATAGCGGCGCATCGGTATGCCCTTCATGAAAGATTCGGACATATCGCTTTCGAGCAGCACCCGGCTGACATCCGTGAGGATGTAGCCAGGCGCCAGGGCGTTTACGCGTATGCCGTAGCGGGCGGCTTCAAGGGCCATGACCTCGGTCATGCGGGTCATGGCGCCCTTTGACACGGCATAAGGGAACTGCCCCTTTATGGTCCTGCGGTCGGTTATGGAAGAAACCATGACGATGTTGCCGCCACCGGCTCCGCTCGCATGAACGTGCTCCGTATATGATTTCGACGCGAGCCAGGCACCTTTGAGGTTGGTGTCCATGACGAAGTCCCAATCGTCTTCATCGATCATCGCGTAGGTCTTGGCGCCGGACTCGACACCGGCGTTGTTGATCAGCACGTCGATGTTGCCGTTGGCCTCGGCGGCACCATTGATAAACCCCTCGATGCTGGATATGTCTCGCACATCCAGAGGCAGCGCGACGGCTTTGCCGCCGGCCGACTCGATTTCAGCGACGCGGGCTTCGAGTTTGTCGATGCGACGTGCACCCAGAGAGACCGTTGCGCCTGCGCCGGCCAGCACTCCGGCGAAATGATAGCCAAACCCGGATGAAGCGCCGGTAATGGCGATGTGTTTTCCCGTCAGGTCGAATGGATTCATGTAACCCCCATGCAGTTAGGGGCATGCTATCCCGACCGCCGGGTGGCCTCAATCAGGCGGCTTGCTGCCAGACGTGCCGAGTCTGCATGTTGGCGTGTGCAAAGAGTTCAATGATCAGCTGCTGACCGCTGTAAGGCGAGGAGGCGATGCTGGCTTCCAGGCGTGAGCAGATGCGCTGTGCCACTTCGTGCTCAACATCGCCGAGCAGGATGGCGAACGAGTCGTCTGCCATGCGACCGACGGGGTCATCTTCCCGGACGCTTGCACAGATGACGTTGGCGACGTGGCTGAGCACGGCGTTTGCGGTGCTGCGCCCGTGGGTGGTTGCGATCTCTTCCAGGTCGTCGATCTCCACCTTGACGATGAGGCCCTGCTCGCAGAGTTCGGCGCTGTGAGCGAATGCATCTGCGGTGAGCACCCCGGTAGGACTGTCTGTGGCGCTGGCCTGTGCCAGCGACCGGGTGGTCTGCTGCAGACGAAAATAAAGTTCAGCGGCGATCGCTGCGACTACGATGAGTCCTCCACCAAGAATGGCGATGGCGTCACCGCGAAGAACGATTGCAGTGCTTGAAACGAATGCCAGGCTCAGAAACAGAGCGCCGGCGATCAACCCCATATGTGAAACGTTTGGCACGATACTACTCTCTCCCGTGCGTGAGGCCAGGATCGCTCAAAACGTTGAGGCGCGCTGCGGCGCGTGTCACAAGGGTGGATATTGTGCGGCGGTCAATGCGCCCAGTTCGTCAGCGACACGGATGCTGAGAGGAAAAGCCCGGACCTGGTTCCAATCGAATGCGATATCGTCGCTGTTCATCGATATGCGTATAAGATCAACGGATACTGGCGTTCTAACCTTGATGATCGTATGGCCCAATAGGGTGAAAGGTTTTCACCGGAATGCAGGGGTAATCGCTATGACCGTCTCTTCCGCCAGGTTCTGGGATCGGGTTGCACCGAAGTACAACAGGCAAGCCATTGCAGACAGCGAGAGCTATCAACGCAAACTTGCGGCTGCTCAGGCATTCATGAAACCGACCATGAACGTGCTTGAGCTGGGCTGTGGCACAGGTTCAACGGCGCTCGAACATGCGCCGCATGTAGGCCATATCGATGCAACCGACGTGTCTGCCGTGATGGTCAGTTTCGGCCGGGAGAAAGCGGAACGCGCCGGGGTCGACAACATCAGCTTCGTTGAAGCGGGTGTGGAGGATTTCAATGCACCGGATGCCAGCTATGACATGGTGCTGGCCTTGAATCTTCTTCACCTTGTGCGGGATCGGACTGCGGCGCTGGCCAAAATTCACCGACTGCTGAAACCGGGGGGCTACTTCGTTTCGAGCACCGTGTGCCTTGCGGATCGCATGTGGTTTCTTCGCCCGATCATCCCGGTACTCAGGTGGTTGGGTAAGGCGCCCTATGTCAGCTTCATTCGCGTAAACGATTTCATGGCCGAGATTTCAGCGGCAGGCTTCCAGGTGCAGCAACACTGTACACACGGCCGGGCGAACAGCCTGTTTCTGGTGTGCAGCAAGGATGCCAGTTCGGCCTGTAGTTCGACGGAAGAGGACGAGCCTTAGCGGGTGTCACGTCATGCGAACCGGTTGGATTGATTTCCACGGTTATGCAGCTTGTGGCTTTTGGCGAGTGTCTCTAGAATACGCGGCCCCGAGAGGGGTGGGGGTACGCGGACCAACCCCCTCGCGACAGGGATGTCAGCAAAGATTGAATATCGGAGTGTAGCTCAGCGCAGGTTGTGCACTACGTTCGGGACGTAGGGGCCGGAGGGCGCGAGCCGGTCGCCGAAGGCGATTCGGAGCACTGCTCCGAAAGGTGAGTGCGGCCTGGCACGGATGCCAGGCCCGGGGGTTAAAATGAGCGACCCCAATGCGACATGGATGTCAGGAAAGATCTAAAAGATATCGGAGTGTAGCTCAGCTTGGTAGAGCACTACGTTCGGGACGTAGGGGCCGGAGGTTCAAATCCTCTCACTCCGACCAATTTCACA
>JAUIKX010000185.1 GCA_030430515.1 Gammaproteobacteria bacterium
CTCGATGGCTCGAAGTTCGCGAGCAGTGCGCTCGCCGGGGTGGGGGTGATCTACTACGTGCTTGCTGCCACCCGCGCAAGGCTCGTTGAGCAGGGGTGGTTTGCTGATCGACGGCTCGAGGTGCCAAACCTTGCCGAGCAGCTCGATCTCGTTGCCATCGGCACCGTTGCAGATGTTGTGCCGCTGGATCGCAACAACCGGGTGCTCGTTGCTCAGGGCCTTGCCCGCATCCGCGCTGGCCGCTGCCGGCCGGGTGTTTCCGCACTTGTTGAAATCGCGGGTCGCGACCGGTCCCGCCTTACGGCAACCGATCTCGGGTTCACCATCGGCCCCCGTCTCAATGCGGCTGGAAGACTCGAGGACATGAGCATCGGAATCAAGTGTCTGATGTCGGAGTCTCAGTCCGAGGCTCGGGAGCTTGCTACTGCGCTGGATCAGCTCAACCGGGCGCGCCGCGAGCTCGAGCAGGGCATGGTGGCCGATGCGGAGCTGATCGTGGCGGAGCAGCTCCGCCAGGGCGACGACCGGTTGGGTGTTTGCCTGTACGATGAGGCCTGGCATCAGGGCGTTGTGGGCATAGTTGCCGGACGCCTGAAAGACAGTCTTCATCGCCCTGTAGTGGCTTTTGCGGACGCGGGTATCGGCGATGAGATCAAAGGCTCGGCCCGATCGATCCCCGGTCTCCACATCCGGGATCTGCTCGACGAGATCGCCACGTCCTATCACGGGCTCGTGCTGAAGTTCGGTGGCCATGCTATGGCGGCCGGGCTTTCCCTCAAGCGCCAGCATTTCCGTCACTTTGCAAAGATTTTCGATCGGCGCGTTCGGGCGCATGTTTCAGAAGATTCGCTGCAGCCGATCTGCTTTACCGATGGCGCGCTGAGCGAGCGGGAGCTTAACCTCGAAACGGTCGCCAGGTTGGATGGCGCCGGCCCCTGGGGGCAGAATTTTCCGGAGCCGCTCTTTCAGGGAGAGTTCGAGCTCGTCAGCCAGCGCGTGGTGGGTGCCGATCATCTGAAGATGACGGTTCGGCTTCTGAACACACCGGGGGCCCGCCTGCTGGATGCCATCGCGTTCAGGACCCCGCCGCTGAGAACAGCAATGCCGGCACGCGTTGCTCTGGCTTACCGGCCGCAGCGAAACGACTGGGGTGGCGTCGAGTCGCTGCAGCTTCTGGTGGAGGAATGCCAGCTCGTCAGCTGAGGGCCAATCCAGGAATCGGGTGGCGTTCGGCCAGCGACTGCACCTGTTCAGCTATTGGCTGAGTAGGGTGGCCTTGGAGTGCCTGGGCGATCAGCTCGCCGATGTTCTGCACCTCAGACGCTCGCATACCTCGGCTCGTTACCGCCGGCGTGCCAAGCCGTAGGCCGCTCGGACGGGCGGGCGGATTCGGGTCGTCCGGAATGAGCTGTTTGTTGGTGACGAGGCCGCAGGCTTCGAGGGTCATCTGCGCCTGGGCGCCATCGCCGAAACCGCCAGCAGCGATGTCGAGCACGAGCATGTGGTTGTCGGTGCCGCCGGTCACCAGGGGTATGCCGCTCTGCTGCAGGTGCTCACCCAGGGTTTTCGCGTTGGCCAGCACCTGCCTGGCGTAGGCTTGAAACTCTGCATCGGCTGCTTTCTTCATGGCGACGGCGATACCGGCAACCTGATGCATGTGCGGACCACCCTGCAGACCCGGGAATACAGCGCTGTCGATCTTTCTGGCAAAAGGCTGCCGGCAGACGATCATGCCGCCTCGCGGGCCGCGTAAGGTTTTGTGCGTTGTCGTGGTGAGAACGTCGAAGCCAGCATCCATGGGATTGGCCAGCGCGCCGCCGGCGATCAGACCGCCGATGTGGGAGACATCCGCCATGGTGATGGCGCCGATTTCATCCGCGATCGCCTTGAATGCGGCGTAGTCGAGCTCCCTCGGATAGGACGAATGTCCGCACAGAACCATTTTCGGTTTGTGTTTCAGCGCGAGGGCGCGTACTTCGTCGAAGTCAATCTCGCCGCGTGCGCCACGGGTACGATAGCGAACGAAGTTGAAGATCCTGCCCATGTGCGACGCCGGCGCGCCGTGGGTGAGATGGCCGCCGTGCGTGAGGTCCATAGCGAGAATGGTGTCTCCGGGCTCCAGCAGTCCGAAATAGACGGCCTGGTTCATGGGCGAGCCTGACAGCGGCTGCACGTTGGCGTGCTCCGCGCGAAACAGCTCTTTCGCGCGATTCACTGCGAGGCGCTCAATTTCATCGTAGAACTGCTGGCCGGCGTAGTAGCGGCGGCCGGGATAGCCCTCTGCGTATTTGTCCGTGAGGATCGAACCGTTCGTCTCGAAGACCTCGGGATAGGTGTGGTTTTCAGAGGCGATCAGCGTAAGGGTCTGTGCCTGACGTCGGGTTTCGTTGTGAATGGCGGCGCTTATCTCAGAGTCGTAAGCGTCGAGGTTAGAGGTTGGCTGCATGGTGTTCTCCTGTGCATCCGGTTTGAGTTCAGATGCCCAGGCGAACGGCGGAAGCTGGAATGTCCAGGCGCCCGCTCCCTTGTGGTGTTGCTCCACTGTTTCGCCAGTCACGCGCGCATCGGGACCCTAGCACTTCCCGGGACATCGCTCAACGAGCCAACGGTCAGCCTGATGGTCCGCAGCGCGGGGGTTGTGTAGAATGCGCCGCTTTTTCCAAGGGCACAAACGTGGCGGAAATTACCTCGATCAGAGAGCGTCTGAAAGACATGGCGGAGCGTGAATCGGCGCTCAGGGGGTATCTTTGACTACGATAGCCGCGCCGATCGTTTCGAAGAGGTAGAGCGGGAGCTCGCTCAGCCCGACGTCTGGGACGACCCGGAACGTGCCCAGGAGCTCGGCCGTGAACGGGTCGCGCTCGAACGGGTGGTCTCCGTGCTCAGCGATCTGCACAGCACGCTGGCAGATCTTTCCGAGCTTGCGGAAATGTCTGCCGAAGAGGGCGATTCCGACGCGCTCGACGATGTCGATGCAGAGCTCGATGGCCTCGAAGCGCAGCTTGCCGACCTCGAATTCCGTCGCATGTTCGACGGCGAGATGGACGAGTCCAACGCCTACCTCGACATTCAGGCCGGTTCCGGTGGCACCGAAGCCCAGGATTGGGCAGAGATGCTCTTGCGCATGTACCTCAAGTGGGCGGAGCGCAAAGGTCTGAAGGCCGAAATCACCGAGCTGTCTCCCGGCGAGATTGCCGGCATCAAGAGCGCAGCGGTGGCGGTCTCGGGTGAGTACGCTTACGGCTGGCTGCGCACCGAAACCGGTGTGCACCGGCTGGTGCGCAAGTCGCCGTTCGATTCAGGTAACCGCCGCCACACATCTTTTGCTTCCGTTTTTGTTTCGCCGGAGATCGATGACGACATTGAGATCGACCTCAATATGGGCGATGTCCGGGTCGACACCTACCGCGCGTCCGGCGCTGGCGGTCAGCACGTCAACCGTACGGATTCCGCGGTGCGTCTGACCCACCTGCCCACGAACATCGTGGTACAGTGCCAGAGCGAGCGCTCGCAGCACCAGAACAAAGACAAAGCCATCAAACAGCTCCGCGCCAAGCTCTATGAGATGGAGCTGCAGAGCCGGCGTGCAGAGGCGCAGGCCATCGAAGATTCCAAAGCGGACATCGGCTGGGGCAGCCAGATCCGGTCATACGTGCTCGATCAATCGCGGGTGAAAGACCTGCGCACCAACATCGAACGGACCGATCCGGGTTCCGTGCTCGACGGCGACATCGACGATCTGATCGAAGCGAGCCTGAAGGCCGGTTTGTAACTGGTACCGGTCCAGAGTGCGCAGCATTCTGAGGCCGGGACTAGCGAGGGCAGGATGTTTGAGGCGAAAACCGCAGGTTTTCGGGAGGTTTGCGCAGCAAACCGTGTGAGGAAATGGCCAGGACGCCCATTTCCGGACAGAGACGAATTGATGGGAGGCGGTTGAACCGTGAACGACGAGGTTGAACATCAGGACCTGCTGGCCGTCCGTCGCGCCAAGCGCGACACCTGGCTCGAAACGGTCGGGGGCTACCCGAACACCTTCAGGCGTGGCGATTATGCCGCCACGCTGCAGGAGCAGGCGGCGGAGCTGGATAAGGCCGCTCTGGAAGACGCCGGGATCACCGCGCGGGTCTGCGGCAGGGTCATGCTCCGCCGTGTCATGGGCAAGGCCAGTTTCATTACTCTGGAAGATTCGAGCGGTCGTATTCAGGCCTACCTGACGAAAAACGATCTTGGCGAAGACGCATACGCCCAGTTCAAGGACCTCTGGGATATCGGCGATCTGGTCGGTGTGGAAGGGGTGCTCATGCGCACCAACAAAGGCGAGCTCACGGTGCACGCGTCGAGTGTTGAGCTCCTCAACAAAACCCTGCGGCCCCTGCCGGAGAAGTTTCACGGACTGACGGATACGGAAACCAAATACCGGCAGCGGTACCTGGACCTCATTATGAGCCCTGAGTCGCGGGAGGTGTTCCGGGTGCGCTCGCTTGTGGTCAAGCAGATGCGGGCGTTTTTCGAAGCGCGTGGCTTCCTGGAGGTGGAAACTCCCATGATGCACCCCATACCCGGGGGTGCTACGGCAAAACCTTTCGTGACCCATCACAACGCACTGGATATGCCGCTTTATCTCCGCATCGCGCCGGAACTGTATCTGAAGCGGCTGGTGGTTGGTGGCTTCGAGCGTGTCTTCGAGATCAACCGCAGCTTCCGCAACGAAGGCCTGTCGACCCGGCATAATCCAGAATTCACCATGCTGGAGTTTTATCAGGCTTACGCTGACTACAACGACCTCATCGAGCTGACCGAAGAGCTGTTCCGCGAGCTTGTCAGCTCGGTGCGCGGTCAGACGGCTGTGGAATATCAGGGTGAGGCTTTGGACTTCGGTCAACCGTTTGCCCGAATGACCATGGCGCAGTCGCTCATTGAGTACACAGAGCTCGACGACTCGGGCGTCAATGACGTGGCGCGATTGCGGGATGCTCTGGGTGGCGACAATAGCGTCGATACATCCTGGGGGATTGGCAAGCTGCAGACGGAGCTGTTCGAAGCGCGGGTGGAGGGGCGGCTCGTGCAGCCCACGTTCATCACCGAATACCCCGCTGAAGTGTCGCCGCTTGCCCGGCGGAACGACGATAACCCTGAGGTGACAGATCGCTTTGAACTCTTCATCTGCGGTCGAGAGTACGCAAACGCCTTCTCCGAGCTGAACGATCCGGTCGACCAGGCGCAGCGCTTTCAGGCGCAGGTAGATGCCAAGGATGCGGGTGACGAGGAGGCCATGCACTTCGACCAGGACTATGTGGAGGCCCTGGAGTACGGTTTGCCGCCGACGGCGGGTGAAGGGATCGGCATCGATCGGCTGGTGATGCTGCTCACCGACAGCCCCAGCATTCGCGATGTGCTGCTGTTTCCGCAGATGCGTAAGCGAGATGAGCACAGCTAGCGTCAGGCTGGAACCGTCCTGGCTCGACCGTCTCGGCAGCGAGTTCGAGCAGGGGTATATGCTGAATCTGCGTCAGTTCCTCGCCGAGGAGAAAGCGAGCCGCAAGGTGATCTATCCCAGGGGGGCGGATATGTTCGCCGCGCTGGATCTCTGTCCGTTCGAGCAGGTCAAGGTCGTGATCATCGGCCAGGATCCCTATCACGGTCCGCAGCAGGCACATGGGCTGTGCTTTTCGGTCCAGAGCGGTGTCCCGCAGCCACCGTCGCTGGTCAATATTTTCAAAGAGATCGAGGACGACCTGGGTGGTGGTGAGAGGCACATGCCGAAGGATCGGGGTTGCCTGACGCCCTGGGCGGAGCAGGGTGTGCTCCTGCTCAACGCGGTGCTTACCGTAGAAAGAGGAAGAGCAGGGTCGCATCAGGGCAAAGGCTGGGAGACCTTCACCGACCAGATCGTCGCCCGTTTGAACGATGAGCGTGAAGGCATCGTCTTCATGTTGTGGGGCGCTTACGCCCAGAAGAAAGGCGCCATTGTCGACACGCGTCGGCATTGCGTGCTGAAATCCCCTCATCCATCACCGCTTTCGGCGCACCGTGGCTTTTTTGGCTGCAGACACTTTTCCAGGGCGAATGCTTATCTGGAGAGCCGGGGGCAGACACCCATAGACTGGTTTCGAGTAACGTAGAGGAGCATCAAGCAATGGTTGAGCAGACGAGCGAGAAGATTCTTGTCGAGGTCAGAGGACATGCGGTTCTGGTGACCATCAACAACCCGCCGGCGAATACCTGGGACACCGAAAGCCTTGGTGCGTTGAAGCAACTGGTAGCCGACTGCAACGAAGACAAAGATGTTTATGCCATCGTGGTGACCGGTCAGGGAGAGAAATTTTTCTCCGCCGGTGCGGATCTCAAACTGTTTGCCGATGGCGACAAAGGCGTTGCCCGGGATATGGCCGAAAACTTCGGTGGTGCGTTCGAAGCGCTGGCGCAGTTCCGCGGCGTGAGCATTGCCGCGATCAACGGATACGCCATGGGTGGCGGTCTGGAGTGCGCTCTGGCCTGCGACATTCGCATTGCTGAGCAGCACGCGCAGATGGCCCTGCCGGAAGCTACCGTCGGCTTGCTGCCATGTGGTGGCGGTACTCAGAACCTCGCGTGGACGGTGGGTGAAGGCTGGGCCAAGCGGATGATTCTGTGTGGCGAACGGGTCGATGCCGACACGGCGCTGCGCATTGGTCTCGTTGAAGAGGTGGTCGACGCAGGCCAGGCGCTGGGGCGAGCGTTGTCGCTGGCCGAGGCGGTCGGCAAACAATCTCCGACTTCCGTTTCTGCCTGCAAGACGCTCATTCAGCGTGCGCGTTCCACAGACATAGCGGGCTCCTACGGCCCTGAGCGCGATGCGTTCGTTGATCTTTTTGACAGCAAGGATCAGAAAGAAGGGGTGAATGCGTTTCTCGAAAAACGCGCACCGGAATGGGTGAACGGCTGATGAGTGAAGCGCCCATACTGAAGAGCGAATACGAGCTGACCGGCGGCAAAGTGCTCGCGGAAGCGGTGCTCAATGTACCCTCGACGCTGAACTCCCTGAGCCTGGAGATGATCGACCTGCTGCAGCCGGCGCTCGACGGCTGGGCCCGTCGCGACGAAGTGGTTGCGG
>JAUIKX010000186.1 GCA_030430515.1 Gammaproteobacteria bacterium
GGCCCCGGATGGTTGGTCTTCAGATAGTAGGTGCCGAGCACCTGATCGCCCTCAACGGCAATGAAGGTACGGTTCGGCAGCGTCATCCACTGGCGAAAGGCTTCTTCTTTTGAGGTGTGCGGATCGTAGGCGTAAGTATCCCCGGCAACCGCCACCTCATGAAATATCGGCCAGATGGACTCGAAGTCGGCGTCCGTTGCTTCGCGAATGACCACCGTCAGCGGCTCCTGTAGTTTCGCACCTTTCGCCGGAGCATACACCGATCGTAAGATCGGGTAAGCGAAGAGGAGGGGAGCAGCGCATGCGTCGACGCGACACTGGAGATCTGATTGCTCTGGCCAGCCTGACACTGCTGCTCGGCGGCTGCAGCAGCTTCGACGCACCCAAGCGGCCGCGACCGCAGGTGGACCTTTCGCCGCTCGGCTGCGGTTACAAGTGGTTTCAATCCGGCTACAGCCCGACGCTGGAAATGGACTGCGCCAAGGATCGCCGTGCGCTGGTCAATGCGCAGATGGCGCTGGCGGCGGAACACGCCAGGGAGGTGGCTCGAACGCGCTGCCCGGAGGCCTGCCCGCCTGTTGATCTCGTTGATCCCGGAGACCCGGGTGATGCGTTTCCGGACGGTGTCTGCAATTCAGACTTCGTCTATTTCACTACCCGGTTGTTTTTTCAGTGTGGGAGTCGGTGACGAAGCCTTCTACGGCAAGGCGTGCCGGGAGCCGCGTTACCCGGCGGATTTCAGACAGTAGATATACGCGGTAACCGCCTGGCCATTTTCCAGCGTCACCCCGGTGGCGATCCGCTCGTATTCTGCCCCTTCGAATTCATCCAGCGCGCCCCACTGTGCCGACAGCCCCGCTGACCGGAATATAGACCCGGAAACCTCAGGGCCGCTCTCGTCCAGCACGATCCCCGGACAGCCAAGGCTCGCGCCCCAGCCTTCATCGAGCAGCCGGCCGCGCACCGAGGCGGCTGCCCAGGTGCCATCGAGACCGGCGAGCACGTGCTCATTCGCGCCGCCCGGCTGCAGCGTACCGTAGACGAACAACGCATCCACTGGCCCGAACCCCAGCGGCCAGCGCTCATGCTGCGGCAGGTCGTCGACTATGGCGTACCAGGGCACGAGCTCCTCGGTGAACATGTGCCCGATGATCGTGAGCGGCGGCTTTCCGTCCAGCGTGCCGGCAGGCACGGCCAGCGTGCCATCGCCGGATTGGCCATGCACGAGCAGGTGGGTGCCGCACTCAGGGCAGAACTCCCTGAACGCGCCCGGTGAAGACTCGAAGCGCCTGAGGCTGTCGCCGGCAGTCCAGCGGAGCTGCTCCGGCTTGACGATCACATGGGTGGAAAATGCCGTACCGTGTGCTTTACGGCACATAGCGCAATAACAGTGCATGGCGTTGAGATGCTTGCGGTCGATCTGATACCTGAACTTCCCGCAGAGGCAGCTGCCCGAAAATGACATCTGTGTCATCAAGCTCCTGTCTTCATTTCGTCAGCCATCCACAACCCTTCCACCTCGGCTTCACATTATCTGCGACGGCCCGAAGAGCGACCAGAGTGCCAGAACGATGATGATGGACGTCAGGTAAGTCGCCAGGCCCGCCAACAGCAGGTGGCCGCGGGAGCCGGGCGCTTTCACCGCCAGCAACAGCGCTGCAAGCAGCAGACTCACGATGAACGCGGAACCGAACACGAACCCGGCAATCGCACCGGCGATTGGCCCGCCGAGCACCATGGCGATCACGATCGCCAGCACAAGGCCCGCCAGCGCCGGCAGGCACAGATAGAGCAGGCGCTGACTACCCATGCTCATTGCGTGCTAAAGGCAGCGCCTCATCTGGGCTCCCAGAGTTCTATCGGATTGCCCTCCGGGTCGTACAGCCTCGCAAATCGTCCATTCGGGTACTCTTCGGGATCCACCGTGACTTCTATATCTGCTGCACGCAGCTGCTCGACCAGTCTGTTCAGATCACGAACCCTGAAGTTCACCATCCAGACGTTCCGTGCATCCCCGAAGTAGTCGGTGTCTTTGTTGAACGGCGCGAAAACGGTCGGCCCTGACTCCTGAATCCAGGGCTGCTGCTCATAGTCTGACGGCACCAGAGCAACGCCGAGATGCACCTGATACCACCTGGCAAGCTCAGCCGGGGCGTCTGCGCGAAAGAACAGCCCGCCGATCCCGACAACCGTCTCCTTCGCCACCTGCGCGTCCGCCGACTGCGCCGGAACAGACAACAACAGAAGCAGCACGGCGATCAACATATGCTTCATAGGATGAATGAACCTGCGCGCAGCCGCGCGCCAGAGTTTCAGGTGCTCTTATCTTCTACCCGCTTCATCTGCTCACCGCAGCATATCTCCGAGTGCGGCATGCTGTCCGGACAGGGACAAGGCTTCTCATAAACGAGTTGGGCGCCGCACTTTTCGCAGGCGTAACGATCACCGACTTCCCGGGACATCTCTATCTCCTTTACTCATCAGAGTTATCTGCTAAGAGCGCTGTTTGAACTTATCCAGCGCCACATCCAGCTTCTGCTGCAACGCCCGTAACTCGGTCTGCAGCGACTCGCGCCGGCCGGGGTTTGCCTCAGCGTCGATCATCTCGCGCAGCTCCGAGACGCGCTGGATCATCTCGACCTCTGGAGGCTTGTACCCGGCGTTCTTGAGGACTCGATACGCCATCCTGTACTTCGGCGGCACATGCGTATCCTCGTCCAGCTCCAGCGGTTTGCCGTAGCCTGGGAGCTTCTTTACCTCGCCAGATCTTTCGGCTTCTCGAACCCAGCCGCCGATGATGTCATCCAGCCCGGCCATTCATATTCCCCGATGACGATGGACACCAGTCATTGTACGCCCCGGACGGGGTAACGGGGCAGCTGATTGCGTCGTACGTCGATCAACGCTCGTATTCCATCTGCCGGGCCCCGTACAGGAGACCGGCTTCCGCGAGGAGAAACGCGCCCGTTCATACGGAAGCAATGCTCTGGCTATGCGCTGATCGGGCCCGAATTCGGCTCCGTCTAACCGATCAGAGAGACGACGAGATCGTGTTCCGTCAGCAGCCGTGCTGCCGCCGAAAACACTTCATATGGCCCGGCGAAGTCCAGAACCTCCGCTTCATCGCAGACATAGATGCCAGCGTTCATGGTGTCTCCGGCTCGCATGGAACTCGCTACCAGGGCAGCCGCTCCGAGATCGTCATAGCGGCGCGCCGGTAGCCAAAGGGGCCTTTACCTGACCAGGCTTTGCCGTCCGGAAAGCGTATCTCGACCCCGACCAGCTCGTCGGGATCAAAGATCCGCATGTTGACGCCCACCTGGTCTGCAGTCTCGTGCCGCTCCCTGTACGAACTGGTCAGCTCGAAATGCGTGGTGGCTGAACATCTCCTGCACGAGTGCACCTCGACTCCGGGGATCGCCTTGTCGCTCCGCGCAAACCCGATGGTCGCGCCCGAGATCACAACTTCAGCAGATCCGAAATAGCCCCAGGCGGCACCGGCTTTACGACACAAGCTGCAGTTGCAGTCATGAACAAAGTCAGGTTTCGACTCGATCGTGACCACCACAGCGCCACATATACAGCTACCAGTCATCGTCTTTCTCTCTCCGGGCTGGCCCGGAAAACCAGCTGAGCATCACCGCTCCACCGGATCCCAGGCTTCCCCCCGGCTTACTGTTCAGAATATCCCGTTCCTGAGACGTGGTGCTGAAATACGCCCGCGAGTCGTTTGAAAATGCCGCCCGGTTTCGGAAACGGAGCGTCCTGCTTAAGCAACAGTCTCCTGATGAGGAAGTCGAGGAGCTCTGCCTGGTACGAGAGGTCGGTCAGCTCCAACTCCGAGTTCAGCAGCGCCTGAGCCGCTTCAAACCTTCCGTTTTCCTCTACGAGCTGCAGGCTGAAAACACAGATCCCGGTCCAGCTTCGATGGAAGTACAGAGTGCCATCTTCAAAGAAGATGAACCATTTGTCTTCCATCGCCTTTGGAACAAACCCTCGCTTGATCTGCTCGAACTCTTCCTGCGTAAACCGCGCTCTGTACTTGAGCGTGGTTACGCTGGACGGCATCTCCTCGCGCTTCCATGAATCTCTGTTTGCCAGGAAGACTCTCCAGTGACGGCCAGCGCCTCAATGAAACCTGGACGCGCCGTTGCCTCGTGCCCGCTGATCCGCTGCAGCTACACGAGGCCGCTCAGACGGAGGCCTAGGGCGTGTACCAGATTGGTGACGTATAGGCTCGCTCCTGCAGCTGCATCTCCGTGCCCGGCAGCGGTGTGTTACCGAACCGCACGGCGTCGTAGGCCGTCCACCTCGGGGTGGGGATTTCCAGAACCCGCGCGTAGTAGAAAGCCGCCTGATCCGCATCGAAGTCCGGATCCTGCCACACGGTGATCAGCTCGGGATCACCGATGGTATTCGTCCAGGTGGCACTCGCCACATCCACCGTGCTCCCGACCGCGGGCAGTCGCCCGTCCGCATCCGGTTGCCGGCGATCCGCGTCGCCCCAGACCACATCGTATACCCGCTCCTGCGGATTTCCGTCTTCGTCCAGCCAACCCTTGACGATCTGAATCCGGTCCAGATTGGCGCCGATCGGATCGCGCAGTGCCGCCACCAGGAAGCTGGGTGCAGCGCCCTCGGGTGCTCCTCGCAGATCACCGCCCATGGGCACGCCTTTGCTGTATCCCACATTGGCCGGCAGCCGGTTACCGGCATCTGCTTCGGTGAACTCCCAACCCCCGAAAAAGCGCACAACCATGCGGGTGCCGGTCGTCGCGTAGGTCTCGCGCCGCTCCATGGCGTCGAACAGCGCCTTGCGCGTGTTTTCGGTTGCCCAGACCGCCGCGTAGCCCGCCGCGGCAACCTCCCAGTCCATGACCGTAACGCCCGTCTCCTTGTTGGCGACGAAGGTCTGAGTCAGGCGTTCGGCGCTCGGTTCCTGCGGTGCGGTCTTACCAAAGAAGTTGTCCTCCTCCATGGCGGCCAGACCCGTGTGCGCGTCGCTGGAACCGATCATGCCGAACTTGTAGGGATTGGTGCCGAATCTGCGCTCCAGGCGTAGGCCCTGCTTCAGCGCTTCCCGCGCATACTCGCGCTGCAGCATCTCGGTGGCTTTGGCGACCGTCCCGTCCAGATTACCTTTGTCCCAGGTTTCAAAATCTGCGACAGGAACGGATGGGCCTCACCATCACCCTTGGTCTGGGTGACTTCGTACAGGCGCTCCCACTTGTTCCTTTCTTCGACATAGGCGCGGTTCAGTCGCTTGCCGAAGGCTTCCACGGTGGGGAACATGATCCCGTTGGAGAGATTGCCGTTGTGCGGAATCGCCAGCACATCGCCGCCGGTTTTGTCTTCGTACTGACTCATCCACTTCCACAGGTCCGCCGGATTGTCGCTGCCGAGCGGCTTCTGAGTGGTGAACGGTTCCATCTGTATCGCCAGATCACCGCCGTTGCGATAGATCACGTTCCGGTGCAGGTTTATGCCGCCGGTATTGGACGTCCATTCGTAACCGATGAAGGCCGTGAACCTGCCAGGGTCGTTGGCGGCCTCGGCTGCTTCGATGGTCTTTTCCCAGGCGCCCTGATAGGCACGGGTACCAGGCACCGGCATGATCGCTTCCGAAATGGTGCCCGCGCCGAAGGAGGTAATGATTTCGATGGCAGCGTCGGCGCCTTTGCCCGATGCGACCATGTCGTGCCAGCGTCGCCCCTGGGGATCAGCCATGACGGTCGGATCCCCGGAGTTGATCAGCGGGAAGAAACCCATGCCGTCGGAGTGGTCGGCCACCACAAGGAAATCGAGCGGTCGCGACAGCTTGGCCCGCTCTCCCATCGAAGCCGTGATTTCCTCGCCCTTCGCAAAACGGTAGGCATCCTCCGGCGTCAGCCTGGCGCCGAAAGCGCCCGCGTCCATGGAAAAAGACGTGTGCAGATGGGTGTCGCCGAAATAGGGCCGGGACGGAAAGTTCCGCCCCGCGTAGGGGGAATAGCCGGAGCGTTTGGCGAAAGCTGCTTCCACATTGTCCCTGTCGGGTGCCGCCAGGCCCGGGGCACTGGCTGCACTGACAATCTGAACAGAAAGAAGCGCGGCAGCGCCGATGGTGAATGCGAGCGGTCGGGCGATCGTAGGAATCATAAAATCCTCCCTGGGATTCATCCGGTATCAATCCGAAGTGCCATTTTCCTGAGCAGTCCTGAGAAATCCTGACTGCCTGGGCTGCAGCCCCAAACTTAGCAGGGCTGCCGGTTGGCTACCAGAGCGCTTTCCGGCTAGCGGGTCCAGAACCAGCCGCTCCGGCCATGATCCACATGCCCTAACTTCGTGTTTGCCCTGTTCAGGCCATCAATGAGCCGCGCGTTCACGCCCATTCGCTCTCGGAAGTCCGGGTCCGCTGCGATCCAGTGCGTGGTGCAACCGCAAACCGAGCATCTGTGGAACTCCAGCCATCTCCTGTTCCAACTGTAGACGTCGGTCGTTCCCTCGCCTTTCTCGAACGTCACCTCATCGCAAGCGTAGTAAGCCCAATGCACCCCCAGCCGCCGGCAGATCGAGCAATTGCACTCGAATACTTCCTCGGGCTTCCGGGAGACCCGAATCACGACAGCGCCGCAATGGCAGGATGCTACGTTCAGCATGGGCTTCGAGACTTCACCTTGTCAGGCTTCATCCAGCGACTGCTCCGGCAGATTTTCGGGCCTTGCGAGTATAAGCCTCGCGAACTGCACCACGGCAAGTAGAAGCATCACGACCAGTGAGTAGTAGTAGATGGTGAATTCGTATTCGTCGATGACACTCGAAGCAATGAGAATCTGCAGAATCAGTATGGCGGCAGAGATCTGGATGGCATTTTCCCGTATCGGCAGCAGCCCCTGAGTGATGAACGAAAGAAAGCCTGGTGTGAGACTCATCAGAAGCAGGTTTGTGACTCTGAACCGATAAACGACCAGGGACATGTTTTCACCCCGCCGACACACCGCCAAGCAGGAAGATCGGATAGTAGAGCCCGATCATGAGTATCACGTAACTCGCCAATGTGCCGAATATGCTCACCAGAAGCGTGGCGACGCGGCCGATATGGCCGAA
>JAUIKX010000187.1 GCA_030430515.1 Gammaproteobacteria bacterium
GTGATCAACCCGAGCTATTCGTGCTCGACTGGGAGTTGCCGGACAGCTCCGGCATCGAAACCGTTCAGCGGCTGCGCGACAAGCTGACCTGGCACGTGCCGGTGCTCTTCGTGACCCAGCGTGACAGCGAGGCCGACATCGTGCATGCACTCTCAGCGGGTGCCGATGACTACATGGTCAAGCAGATCAGCCAGGGTGAGTTTCTAGCCCGGGTCGAGGCGCTCGGGCGGCGTCTCGGCAATGCGTCTCTCGAGTTTGAAATTGGCCCTTATCTTTTTCAGCCGGAAGCCCATGCCGTTGCCAAAAACGGTGAGCCCGTAGCGCTCACGGTGAAAGACTTCGAGCTCGCGCACTACCTGTTCAGAAACATCGGCCGTCTGCTGTCCAGAGAAGAACTGCTCAAGGAAATCTGGGGTGTTAGTGGTGTGAACACCCGAACCGTAGACATGCACATGTCGAGGGTTAGGAAATCGCTGGACATTCGACCGGAATCCGGTTTCCGTATCAAGACGGTGTATAGACACGGATATCGTCTGGAACAGGTTTGAATTACCGAAATCTATTCGGGCTTCTGATCGCATTGGCTCTGGCCGGGCCGCTGACGGCTCTAGCTGCCAGTGCCGACTGGGCGTACACGGTGCGTCCGGGAGACAACATATGGGAGCTGGCGAATCGTTTCTGTGGCTCGCACAGCAAGGCGAGACTGCTGGTTACCCGCAACCGTCTGTCGGACCCGGCCTCGCTGGTCGCGGGCGAACGCATCTTTGTGCCCGTGGAGTGTCTGTCGAAGCAGCCGGCATCGGCCCAGGTGGTGCAGCCAGGTGGCGCGGATCTGGAGCGCGAAGGCGTAAGACGTCCGCTTCTCCCAGGCGAGGAAATTCGCATGGGCGACTCTGTGCATTCAGCAGCAGGGTTCGTTGTCATACGCTTTGCTGACGAGTCGCTGTTGACGGTCAGGCCGCAAAGCAGCGTCAGCTTCATTCTGATTTCCGCATTCGGTGAGACCGGCATGGTGGACACTCTGGTGCGGGTAGGGCGGGGTCGCGTGCAGCATGTGGTCAACGGCGAAAGCAAAGGCAGCCGCCATCGGATCGCCACGCCCGTTGGTATCGCTGCCGTGCGCGGCACCCGTTACCGGGTCAGCCTGGACGATCAGCAGGATGGCGGGCCGCTTGCTACCGTCGCGACGACGGACGGAGAAGTGTCATTTGAGTCCGAAGGCAAGCAGGACCTGCCGCTGCCGGCCGGGATGGGCGTCGTCGCAACCCGACAGAGCGCTGTAAAGGAAGCACTGCTGCCAGCCCCGTCGCTGCCGGCGGATACGGGGATCGCCGCAGGCAATGTACTCAGCTGGCCGGCCGTTGCCGGCGCGGTCGGTTACCGGGTGACCGCTTTCGCGGCGGACGAGCCGGTTTATGAGTCTGTTGCGGAAGGCAACGAACTGCTGCCGGAGCTTTCGCCTGGGCGCTATGTGGTTCGCGTGCGCGGTGTCGCGGCGTCTGGGCTCGAAGGTCTCGATGGCTCCACAACCCTGACGGTGTCAGGGCCGCCACCATCTGCGCTGAATCATGAACTGACCGAGCGGGGAGTGGACCTGCAATGGTCGCCGCAGGCCCACGCGGATGCGTACTTGCTTGAAACACGACTTGTTGATTCGGGTATGTGGAAAAGAGCCGAAGTGGCGCAGAACTTCGTCTCTCTGAATCTTGATGCCGGTGCTTATCAGTGGCGCGTGGCCCATACGGACGGGCAATGGAGCGAGACCGCCGAGTTTGCGGTGCCGCCGGCTCCGGTAGCGGGTCTTGCTGCCAACCGTCCTGAGCGTCGGGCGCCAGTAGTGGTGACCTGGGACTCTGCCGCACAGCAACCGGAAACCGAGTATCTTGTGCAGCTCGCTCGGGATGAGGGTTTCTCCGAAGACAGCATTGTCGCCAGTGCCGTCGTTGCGGAAAACCGTGCGGAGCTGCAGTCGCCGTTCTGCGGTGACTGCGTCGTTCGCGTTGCTGTGCACACCAACGGCGCGAAATCGGCATACTCCTCGGCAGCTTTCGAAGACACTCCTGGGCACCCGTGGCCTCTTTACATCATTCTGCTGAGCATCCTGGTAGCCCTGTAGACCCGCAGGCTGGTCGCAGACAGACGCTGCGTCGCTTTCGGGTTGAGCTATCGCTGGTAGGACTGCTCGTGGTCGCTGTTGCAGCGGGCGGCAGCGCCTGGCGCTGGTTTGAAACGCTGGACCGGCTGGCTTTCGACAGTATGGTGCGTCTGGCGCCCATTCCAGCCAGGTCGGATATTCTGGTTGCGGGCATCGATGCACAGAGCCTGGCGTTCGTCGGCCGCTGGCCCTGGCCCCGGGAAACGCAGTCCGCACTGATCGCCGCTATTCTCCGTGCAGAGCCCAAAGCGCTGTTCGTCGACATCATCTATTCCGAACGGGGCCAGGCTGAGACCGACGCCATGCTGGCTCAGACTTTCGATGCCGAAGCAGTCACCGCGCTTCCGGTGCTGGTGGATGCGGTTACTCAAGGCGGTATGCTCGTAGAAGAGATGCCCTACCCTGAGTTGCTGCGATCGGTTTCGGTGCTCGGTCATGTGCATGTGCCGCTCGAAGGCGATGGCATCACCCGCGGCAGCTATCTCTATGAAGGGATCGGTGCCCCGCACTGGCCGCATGTTGCGCTGGCGCTGCATTCCGAGCTGACGGGCCGGCCGGTAGAAGGATGTAAGCGCGCATCGCAATGGTCACTGGCCAACGAACGTTGCGACTATCGGCGCATACGCTTTGCCGGCCCACCGGGTACCTTCGATCATATATCGGCGGTCGATCTGATTGAGGGGCGGGTTCCAGCGTCGATGCTTCAGGGGAAAGTGGTTTTTCTGGGGCGTACGGATATCAGTGCGCCGGATACGGTCCCTGCTTCTGTATCGGCGGAATCGAGGCCGATGGCCGGCGTGGAGTACAACGCCAACATGCTCAACGCGATATCTGCCGGGGGGCTGGTGAGCGAGGCGCCGGCGTGGGTGAGGATGACGCTGACTGTGTTCTGCGTGCTGGCGACTCTTCTGGTGTTGCCGCGGCTGCAGCCCAAACCGATGTTGTTCAGTACCGTGTTCTTTACTCTGTTGCCCTTTGCGTTCATGGCCATCGGCTTCTTCACATTCTCGCTGTCGATCGACCTGGCGGCAGCGGCGGTGGGTTCTGTTCTGGTCTATCCGTTGTGGAGCTGGCGGCGGAACGAGATGGGTTGGCGCTACGTGGGTGAGGAGCTTGACCGATTGGCGTCGGAGGCATTCAGGTGGTCGCGCAGCAGGGCGCGGGTCGAGAGCGAGGCGTTGTCTGAGCGCGTTCACTGGTTGCTCGACAGGGCCGGGAGCGATTCGGTCGGCGATGTTCATGATGGCGCAACAGGGGCCGTGGGTGACCTGTTGGAGCGGATACTTGCCGATCAGCGTCTGGGAGAGTCGCGCGACGATCCCACTGCAGATCCGTTTTTTGCCCGGCTTCTACGTATCCACCTGCTTGCCGATGAGGTTCGCATCGGCCGGGAAGTCAGTCTGGCCGGCCTTGACCAGATGCCCGTTGGGCTTTGTGTTTTCGTCGGTTCCGGGAATGTGCTTCTGGCGAACTCCTCGTTCATGCGGTTCACGCAACAAACGTCTTCCCCACACTCTTTCTTCGTTCTCGATGCCCTCGACAATCTGCCTGATGTCGATTGGCACACAGTCGTTCGTGAAGTGGTGACTACCGGCCAGCCAGCTTCGGTGGAGGCTCGGTCCGAAGCCGGCTTGCGGCTGCACGCTCGCCTTGCGCAGCTTTTTGTCAGCGGTTTCGAGCAACCGGTCTGCCTCGTCACGTTGACCGATGTCACCGATATCCGGTTGGCGCAGGAGCGTCGTGAAGAAACACTGGCGTTCGTTTCTCACGACCTTCGTTCTCCCATCTCCTCGATACTGGCTCTGGTGCGCGATCCTGGCAACGATGACTGGCCGGATCTTGCGAAGCGTGTGGAGGGATATGCGCTTCGCAGTCTGCAGGTGTCTGAGCAGTTCGTTCAGCTGTCCCGCGTCGAAAACCAGGAGCGGGTGGAAACCTATGAGCTCGATCTGGCGCTGCTGGTCGAAACCGTGGTCGATCAGATGTTCGAGACGGCTCGCAGAAGCGGCCATTCGGTGTTGGCCGACGTGGACGAACACCTGCCCAACGACGGATGGATCGACGGTAACGGCGAGCTGCTCGAACGGGTGTTCATCAATCTGTTGGAAAACGCGTTCAAGTACAGCCATGACGGCTCGGTGGTCGAGGTGCGTGTGTATGGCGATGGACCGGCACACATCTGCATCGAGGTAGAGGATGAAGGCTACGGCATTCCCGAGGAAGAAGTGCCGCGAATATTTGATCCGTATTTTCGATCGAGTTCGCCGGATCTCGCTCGTGCCCGAGGTGTTGGCCTGGGGCTGCGATTTGTTCGCGGCGTCGTCGAAAATCACGGTGGAACCATCGATGTCGTCAGTACCGTTGGTGAGGGCACCTGTTTTACGATTCGACTGCCCGTGCAGGCGGAACACTGAATCGCTGGTAAAACCCAAGTAAAGTTTCCTGCCTGACATTCAACCTGATCTGAAATGAGATACCATCGCGCAGCCAAACGTGCCGGTGCCGGATGCGCCGGTTCCTTTTTCTGGAGAAGTAATAATGAAAATTCGGTTGATGGTGTGTCTGTTGGGTGTGCTGGCGAATCCCGCATGGGCTGACAGGCTCGTTTTTGCAAACGGTGATGTGATCACCGGCACGGTGACCTCCATTTCAGGCGGGCAGGTCGTTGTTCAGACGGACTATGCAGCACGCATCGTGGTTGCTCAGGACAAGGTCGTTTCTCTGCAGACGGAGTCGGACGTGCAGGTGAGTACTGTCCAGGGCGATGTGCTCAATGGCAAGTTGAGCACAGAAGAGGAGGGTGTCCGTGTGGATACCACTGGAGCGCTGATCGCTTTTGAAGATCTCGAGCGCATGACGAGGGGTTCCGGCCCTTCCCTGTTCGAGGCAGCCAACTGGGCGCACAAAGCCGATCTCTTTGCCTCTGTTGCAAAAGGTAATGCCGAAACGCAGACGTTTTCCCTCCTGACTGAGTCATCCAGACGCTCAGAGCGTGACGAGCACATACTCAACGCCGCGGTGTATCGCGAAGAGGACGAACAGACCACGACGCGTGATCAGATGGATATCGACTACGGTTACAAGCGCTTCCTGAGCGGCGACAAATGGTTCATCAGTGGAAACGGCGAGTTCTTTAGAGACAAGCTCAAAGACATCGACCCCCGGATAACCGTCGGTGCGGGCGCCGGTTACCGTTTCTGGGAAAACAGCCTCGGCTCATTGACCATCGAATTCGGCCTCAGCGCCGTTTACGAGGAGCTTGCGGCTGAAGATGAGATCAATCCCGCAGCTCGATGGGCTCTGGACTACCGTCGTCTGCTGACCGGTGAGCGGATAGAGCTGTTTCACCGGCATCAGATCCTGTCCATTCTCGATGATGATCGAGGCGAGGTGCTGGAGTCTTCAACAGGCCTGCGCTTCATGATCAACGACTGGTGGGATGCCAATCTGCGGGCTGATGTGCGCCACGAAACGGAGGTGCCGGAAGGTGCGCACCGTACAGATGTCACCTACGCCGTGGGTGTGGGCGTACGTTTCTGATCGGAGGTGTGGAGCGGGTGCGCTCAGCGCGCCCGCATGCTGCATCAGGAAGCCCGCCGATGGCTACAGCCGCTTCGTTGCAGAAAGTGTCTGATAAGGCACCAGCACACCCAGGGTCTGAACCAGGGTGATGTGCTGAAGATCTTCTGATTTGACGATGATTCGGTCGTGAAACTCAAAGAACAGTGCATCGTTGGGACGTTTGGTGGCTCGCCACTGCTCCCACAGCACTTCGATCCGTCGATGTTCTTCTGTCGTCAGTTCTGCGGTCATCCGCACCACAAGAATCCGCCTGCATTGGGACTGTTACCTTAATGTATGGAGCGGGATCGAACGGAGTTAGAAAGCTAGCTTTACGGTGCTTTTACAAAGGGCGCATAAATGCAGGAGCGTACTGAGCGATCTTCTGTAAAATGCCGATCCTCGGCGCGATACGCCGATTGAGTGCTGAGGTTTCTGCCGTGGTTTTGGGGTACGATATTCATTAGCTCCTGGGCGAGCACGAAGTCCGGCCAGCAGTACTGAGAACACAATAGGAGAGACAAAAATGTCACGGAGCCTGACGATCGCCGCGATCTTCGCAGCGTTTGCCATAGCGTGCACGGGCGTGGCCACGGCGGATGAGTACAAGAATTTCTATCTTGCGCCCGGCCTGATCCATTTCAATGGCCCGGAAAACGCATCGACTGGAATTGACGAAGGCGACACCGGTGCAGCGATTGCACTCGGCGCGCCGATTACTGAAAACCTCAACATCGAACTGCTGATTGGCGGTGCCGATTTTGATTACAACCTCACGGGTCAGAACGACTCCGGTGAAGCGGAGCTTCTCTGGGCCGACCTGATGTACGAAGTTGGCGGTGGGAATGGCTGGCAGCCATTTGTGCTGTTCGGCATGGGTACGAGCCGGCTGGATTTTGGCGCCGCTCGTGACGAGCTCGACGAGACTTCCGTGAATGGTGGTGTTGGCCTCATTCGCATGCTCAGCGAGCGCATCGCGCTGCGTGGCGATATCCGTGCAGTGCACTCCCGCAAGGAAGGTGGCATCGACCCGTTCGCGTTCCTTGGACTGACCGCTTTCATTGGCGATCGCACTCCGCCGCCGCCGCCGGATACCGATGGTGATGGCGTTCCCGACGCAGACGACCAGTGTCCCAACACACCGCCGGGTACGAATGTCGGTGCCGATGGCTGTGAGCTCGACAGCGACAACGACGGCGTCGTTGACAGTGCTGATGCATGTCCGGGTACACCTGCCGGTGTCGCAGTGGACAGCCGCGGTTGTGCACTCGACAGCGACGGTGATGGCGTACCTGACTACAAAGACGCCTGCCCTGATACGCCTGCTGGCGCTGAAG
>JAUIKX010000188.1 GCA_030430515.1 Gammaproteobacteria bacterium
TTCCCTGTTGCTGCTGGCCGGCCTGGCACTGATCTTCTACAGGCTGATGCTCGCGCAGCGGGGCGATTCCCCTGACATGCCCGAGGGCATCGCTGAAGAACTCGACGAACTGCCGGAACTGTCTACCAATACGGCCATGCTGTGGCTGATGGCGGGGCTCCTCGTACTTCTGGCCTCCGCGCAGCTGCTTGTATGGTCCGCCTCCGAAATTGCCCGGCATCTCGGGGTCAGCGAAATGATCATCGGCCTGACCATCGTCGCCGTCGGCACCAGCCTGCCCGAGCTGGCGGCCACCGTGGGCTCAGCGATCAAGGGCCATACGGACATCGCCATCGGCAACGTCGTGGGCTCGAACATACTCAACATACTCGCAGTTCTCTCCGTTCCAGGACTCGTCACCGAAACCGTTCTGGAGCCGGTATCGCTCTGGCGGGACTGCGGCATGATGCTCGCACTGACCGTTGCACTTGCCCTGTTCGCCTACGGCATAAACTCCCGCGCCGTCATTACCCGCTTTGAAGGTCTCGTGCTCCTGGCGGCCTGGATCGGTTATAACAGTCTGCTGATACAGCAGGTGCCTTGATGAGTTTTCCCGCGGAGAAAGCCTCGACGATCACCGCCATCACCCTCGACGTGGACGGCGTACTGACAGACGGACGCATCACTTACACCGATGATGGCCGGGAGATCAAATCGTTCAACGTACAGGACGGTGCGGCCATCAAAATGCTGATGAATGCAGGGGTGAATATTGCACTGATCACCGGTCGCCGGTCTGCCATGGTCGAGCGCCGCGCTTCCGAGCTCGGCATCGAGCACGTCTACCAGGGCAACGAGAAAAAGACCGCTGCCTTTCAGGACTTCCTCAGCCGGGTGAGCGGTGCGCCCGCGGAGACCATGCACGTCGGCGATGATCTGCCGGATCTCGCGCTGTTCGAGCTCGCCCACCTCGGCATCAGCGTTCCCAACGGCCATCCGACCGTCAGATCAAGGGCGGATTGGGTTACGGAAACCAGCGGCGGCAACGGCGTAGTCCGGGAGCTGGCCGAGCGGCTTCTCAGAGCGCAGGGAAAGTGGCCTTACTGAAGCGCACCATCACACTGGCCGGCCTTCTGGCGCTGGCTCTGGCGGCCTTCTTCCTGAGGCTCGACGAAAGCAGCGACGAGCAGGCTGCAGAGCCACAGACCCAGGAAACCGACGAAGACAAGCCGGATGCATTTCTGGCCGGCGCTCATGTCACGGAGTTTGCTGAAGATGGCAGCCGCAGCTACATTCTGAAGTCGGCCAGAATGGATCGTTTCGAAGAGGAAGCACTCACCACGCTGGCGGCACCGACACTCGCACTGCGAACCGCCGGCTCCCCGCCATGGGACGTCAGCGCAGACCGGGGGACCATCCAGCGGGCGGCAGACACTGGACAGGAACTGGTCGAGCTCAATGACAACGTCGTGCTCGAACGGCTGCACCCGCAAACCAGCGCCCCTATGGTCACCATCCGCTCCAGCACATTGAAGATTCACCCCGCTCGCGAATACGCCGAGACAGACCAGGATGTTATTATCGATTCCACGGTCGGCCGGACTCTGGCCGCCGGAATGAAAGGGGATCTGCAGAACGGTTTACTGAACCTTTCGTCAGATCAGTCGCAACCCGTGCACACCATCGTCCTGCCTCAGCAATTCAAAAAGCGGCAGGAAACGGCAGAGAGCGAAGGCTGAGCCGGAACCGGCACGCACGATTCAGGATTAAATTGCCGTTGTGGCACATGTCGTAAGAACACTGTTGGTGGTAATGCTGCTTCTCTGCTCGAGTACGGGTGTTCATGCACTCCAGGACGACGCCGAGAAGCCCATTCACATCACCGGCAACGCCGCACAGATCGATCAGATGCGCCAGACTCTGGTCTACCGTGGCAATGTGCGCATCGACCAGGGCAGTCTCCGGGTCGTGGCTGATGAGATGACGGTAGAGTACGAAAATGAGCGGGTGGTAAAGATCGTTGCCCGCGGACAACCCGCCCGCTACCAGCAGGCACTGGCCGCTGATCAGGGACATGTGCGCGCCAATGCGAGCGTGATCGTCTACCACACTCAGGACGAGGCGCTTGACCTTCAGGGTGACGCGCGGCTGCTGCAGCACGGCAACGAGCTCACCGGAGAACACATCCGCTACGATATCGTGCAGGGCAAGGTAGACGCGAAAGCCGACGATGAAGGTCCGGTACGGATGATTCTACAGCCGGCACGCGTATTCCCTTGACCGTACTGGCCGTTCATTCCCTGAAGAAAAGATATGGTTCACGCACCGCCGTGGAGGACGTCAGCCTGAGCGTCAATACCGGCGAAATCGTCGGACTGCTCGGCCCCAACGGCGCCGGCAAGACCACCTGCTTCTACATGATTGTCGGGCTCATCCGACCGGATGCCGGCAAGATCACCATCCACGATCAGGACATCACCCGGGCGCCTGTACACAAACGGGCACGGCTGGGACTCGGCTATCTTCCCCAGGAAGCCAGCGTATTCCGCACCCTGACGACCGAGGACAATCTCAAGGCGGTCATCGAGTTACGCCGGGACCTGTCACGCAAGGAACGGGTGGCCCTGCGCGAACAGCTTCTGGCGGAGTTTCATCTGGAGCACGTGAGGAAAACCCGCGGCGAGCAGCTGTCCGGCGGCGAGCGCCGACGCGTCGAAATCGCCCGTGCCCTGGCGACGCAGCCCGAATACATACTGCTCGATGAGCCATTTGCCGGCGTCGACCCGATTTCAGTTGCAGACATCAAAGAAGAGATCAGAAGCCTTTCAGAGAGGCGTATCGGCGTGCTGATCACCGATCACGACGTGCGCAGCACCTTGGATATCTGTGACCGCGCCTATATCGTCAATGCAGGACACATCATTGCAGAAGGCGAGCCGATTGCCATACTTGCAGATGAGAAGGTTCGAAAAGTTTACCTCGGAGAAGGATTTACACTCTGAAGCAGTCTCTGACCCTGAAGCTCGGCCAGCAGCTCACCATGACACCGCAGCTGCAGCAGGCCATCAAATTGCTGCAGCTGTCCGCACTGGACCTCGAGCAGGAAATCCAGGACCGGATCACAGACAACCCGATGCTGGAGCTGGACGAAGAAGATCGATCCAGCGTTGAACCTGCCAAGAAGAAAGACGAGAGCGAAGCCCCCGTCGACGCCGAGCGCGAACAGATTCCAGACGACCTTCCCGTGGACAGCCAATGGGACGAGGTTTACACCGGCATGGGCGCCAGCAGTCCCGCGTCCGGCTCGGCATCTGACGATTGGGATCCCGACAGCCGGACCACCTACGAAGAAAGCCTCGCCGATCATCTGCTGTGGCAGCTGAACATGTCGAACTTCTCGGCAACAGATCATGCCATCGCCACCACGCTGATCGATTCCATCGACGCTGACGGCATGCTCACTACCGACCTCGATGAGGTGGCTGCACAGTTCGCCGAAGAGGACCCGGACACCGGCATCGAAGAAGTGCTGATGGTGCTGCACCGGATCCAGCATTTCGACCCGATCGGCGTCGGCTCCCGGACGCTCGCCGAGAGTCTGACGCTGCAGCTGGCCGCGCTGCCTGCCGAAACCCCGCTGCGCGACGAAGCCATCGACGTGGTCACCAACCATCTCGACATGCTCGCGGCGCACGACTACACAGGGCTTGCACGCGCTACACGACTTTCCACCGAGGCGCTGACCAGCATCGTCGCGCTGATCCAGACCCTGAACCCAAGACCGGGATCGGCCATTGGCGGACCGCCTCCGGAATATGTCGTACCGGAAGTCATGGTTCGCAAAGAGGTGAAAAACGGTACCGCCAGATGGGTGGTGGAACTCAATGGCGATGCGGTACCCAAAGTTCGTCTCAACCAGCAGTACGCAGCACTGGCCAAAGACATCAAGAGCGGCAAAGACTCGGAGTATCTCCGCGACACGCTCGCTGAGGCCCGCTGGTTCCTCAAAAGTCTGCAGAGCCGCAATGAGACCCTTCTCAAAGTGGCAACCGAAATCGTTCAGGTGCAGAGAGGGTTTCTGGAATACGGTGAGGAGGCCATGAAGCCGCTCGTGCTGGCCGATATCGCAGAAGCCGTCGACATGCACGAGTCGACGATTTCACGGGTGACCAGCAGAAAGTACATGCACACACCCAGAGGCGTGTTCGAGCTGAAGTATTTCTTTTCGAGCCACGTGGGCACCAATACCGGTGGCGAAGTATCCAGCACCGCCATCCGCGCGCTGATCAAAAAGCTGACCCAGGAGGAAGACCCGAAAAAACCATTGAGCGACAGCAAGCTGGCCGCAATACTGGCAGAACAGAACATCAAAGTTGCCAGGCGGACAGTGGCGAAATACCGCGAATCCATGAACATACCGCCGTCTAACGAACGGAAACGGCTGGTGTGAAAAGATCTGCAGACCTGCCCCCCCTACGAACGGTGGCAACGTTTGCAGAACCCACAAAGTACGGGAGTAAAGTATGCAGCTGAGCATCACAGGACACCACATCGACGTCACCGAGCCCCTCAAAGCCTACGTCAGCGACAAGCTCGACAAGCTCGACCGCCATTCCGATCAGATCACCAACGTCCATGTGGTGCTGACCGTCGAGAAGCTCGAGCAGAAAGCGGAAGCCACGGTGCACATCAGCGGTGGTGAGCTGTTCGCGGACGCAACAACCGACGACATGTATGCCGCGATCGACGCGCTGACCGACAAACTCGACCGGCAACTCATCAAACACAAAGAGAAAAACATCGCCCGACACCACCGGGGTTAGAAAGCAGAACACGAATGGGATTGCTGGCGACCATACTCAACGAAGAATGCACCGCCGTGGATGTCGGCGCGCAAAGCCGTAAGCGAACGCTCGAGTGGGTCAGCGAGCGGGTTGCGGAGGAGCACGAAAGTCTGAGCGCCGACGAAATCTTCGAGGCGCTGCAGGCCCGGGAGCGGCTCGGCAGCACCGCGCTGGGTGACGGCGTCGCCATCCCTCACTGCCGCACCGGCTGCAACGACATCATTGCCGTGTTTCTTCGGCTGGAGACCCCCGTGGACTTCGATGCACCGGATAACGAGAGCGTCGATCTGGTCTTCGCTCTCATCGTCCCCGAAGAAGAGACCCGGCGTCACCTGACCGTGCTCGCACAGCTTTCTGAAGTATTCAGCGAACCCGCAAATCTCAAGTCGCTCAGAGCGGCGCCTGACGCAGCCGCTCTTCGCGAAACGCTGCTCGAGTCGGCGCCAGAGGAGTCTTGACCTGAAGCTGGTCATCATCAGTGGCCGATCCGGATCGGGCAAGAGCACCGTTCTGCGGGCCCTGGAAGACGCCGGCTACAACTGCATCGACAACTTTCCCGTAAACCTGCTGCAGTCTCTGGTGCACAACGCACTTCGCGACCCAGCGCAGAAAGACGACGCGGTGGCTGTCTGCATCGACGCGCGCGGGCGCGAGCTGGAGCGCTTTCCGGAAATTCTGCTGTCGCTCGACCGCATGGACGTGGACTGCCAGCTGGTCTTCCTGGACGCGCTGAGCCCGACCCTCGTCAAGCGCTTCAGCGAAACACGCAGGCGACACCCACTGACCAGTGCCGACCGAGATCTGCGCCAGGCCATCGATGCCGAGTCTGCGCTGCTCGAAAGCATTGCCGATCTTGCCGACCTGACCGTGGACACCACGCGCCTCGAGGCAGCCGAACTGACGGGGCTGATACGCGACCGCCTGGCCGCAAACGATGCGAACCGGCTATCGCTGCTGTTCCGCTCTTTCGGCTTCAAGCATGGCGTGCCGGTAGATGCAGACTACGTGTTCGATGTGCGCTGCCTGCCAAACCCTCACTGGGTGGACGAGCTGAGGCCCCTCACGGGCCTGGATTCGGCTGTAAAGGACTACCTCGGGCAGCAACCGCTCGTGCAGAAGATGTTCGACGACATCTCCGGCTTCCTCGAGGACTGGCTGCCGCACTTCGAAGAGAACAACCGCATGTACATGACCATCGCCGTCGGTTGCACCGGCGGGCAGCACCGCAGCGTGTACCTGTCGGAGCGCCTGGGCAGTCAGTTCAGCGACCACCACCTGAAAGATCGCTGGAACGTCCTGGTCAGGCACCGGGAGCTTGCGCACAACCCGTGACGCGTCTGCCAGGTATACTCGCCAGCGGCGAATGACCAACCTGGACCACAAACCTGAAGAAGGGCCTGGCCGGAAATGCGCGAGGAAAACATACAGATCATCAATAAGCTGGGCTTGCACGCCAGAGCCGCAGCCAAGCTCGTGGAAGCCGCGAAAGCCTTTGAAAGCCGCATCGAGCTGGCAAAGGGTAATCAGCGGGCCGATGCCAAGCGCATCATGAACGTGCTGATGCTGGAAGCGCCGGTCGGCAGCGAGTTGAACCTGATCGTCGAGGGCGGAGACGAAGACGCGGCCTTCGAGGCTGTCAAAGCTTTGTTTGCAGACCGGTTTGGCGAGGGTGAGTAAGTGCCGGAGACCACGGAGCAACTCAGCGAGGTATTCCGCGAAAGCCACCTGAACACGCCCGCTGAAGCACGGGTACTGCTGGCATCGCTCAGACCCCCTGAAATCGCCGTGCTGCTGGAATCCAGCCCACCGAAGCTCCGGCGGGTGATCTGGGAGCTGGTCGACGAAGAATCTTCCAATCAGGTTCTGCAGCACCTTCACGAGGATGTGCTGGGCGAAATCCTCTCTTCCATGAACACCGAACAGCTCATCGCCGCTGCCGACGAGCTGGACACCGACGATTTCGCCGACCTGTTGCAGATGCTGCCACAGGCTATCACCCAGCGTGTTCTCGATGCGTTGGACCAGAGCAACCGCGCCCGCCTGGAAGCCGTTCTGTCGTATCCGGAGGATACCGCCGGTGGCATGATGAATACCGATACCATCACCGTGCGTCCGCGTCACACGGCTGAGCTGGTACTGCGGTATCTACGGCTGCGC
>JAUIKX010000189.1 GCA_030430515.1 Gammaproteobacteria bacterium
CTCCAGCACAGCCATACCACGTGGGGCACTGTTTTCCAGATCAGCCCGGACACAGAACTCCAGAAGCTCCATCTCAACGCGATTGTCCTGCTTCGTCACACCAATTCGCGCGCAGAAATCGCGGATTGCGGCAGGGGTGACCCCGCGCCTGCGCAACCCGGCAATGGTGGGCATGCGCGGATCGTCCCAGCCTTCCACGTGCTTCTCCTGAACGAGCTGATTCAGAAGGCGCTTGCTCATGACCGTGTACTCGAGCCCGAGCCTCGAGAATTCAATCTGCGGCGGATGAAAGTTGACGTTGATGTTGTCGAGCACCCAGTCGTACAACGGTCGATGATCTTCGAACTCGAGCGTGCATAGAGAGTGGGTAATGCCCTCCAACGCGTCACACACACAATGGGTGAAATCGTAGGTCGGGTAGATGGGCCACTCGTCACCGGTTCGCTGGTGCGTCACCTTACGGATACGGTAAAGCACCGGGTCACGCAGGTTGATGTTGGGCGAAGTCATGTCAATCTTTGCCCGTAACACGTACTCACCCTCCGCAAACTCGCCGGCCCGCATACGCGCAAAGAGGTCCTGGTTCTCTGCAACGGAACGCTCCCGATCCGGGCTGTTGCGGCCGGGTTCGGTCAGCGTTCCGCGATATTCGCGCATCTGCTCGGCATTCAGGCTGCACACGAAGGCCTTACCTTTTTCGATGAGCTCGTTGGCAAAGGTGTAAAGCTGGTCGAAGTAGTCGGAAGCGTGCGTCAGACGGTCGCCCCAGTCGAAGCCCAGCCATCTGACATCCTTCTGAATGGCTTCGACGTAATCGATGCTCTCCTTCTCAGGATTGGTGTCGTCGAAACGGAGATAGGTGCATCCACCGAACTCCTCCGCCACACCAAAGTTCAGGCAGATGCTCTTGGCATGACCGATGTGCAGAAAGCCGTTGGGTTCCGGAGGGAAGCGCGTAACCACCCCTCCGGTCAGCTTGCCGGTGTCAATATCCTGACGGATGCGTGTACGTATGAAGTCAGAAGGTGCGTTGTCCGACATGAGAAATTTCGATGGTACCGATTTGATGAAGGCGTCGCATTTTAGCGGAACCATTCGCTTCCCGCTTCTGATGATTGGTCTACGCTTGCAGTATGAGCAATTCAGAAAAGAGCACCGAAAGCGAGAGCCTGGCCGACCTGATGAAACAGGCTCAGAAAGCGCACGAGATCATTGAGGCAGTAGACTTCGAAAAAGTCGCATCCCACGATCCTGAAGAAGTCGGCAAGCTGCAGGGCGTCAATGAAGCCCTCGGCAAGCTGTCGGAAGGTGAGCAGGTGAACCGTGTCGACGGGCTGGACGAAGTAGAGAACCTCGACCCCGCCTTCGCCATCAAGAACGAGCTGCTCCTGCTTCTGGACGACGCGGGTCTCGGCGAACGCCTCGGACGCGTATACACGCTCGGCCTCGGCTCTGCGCAGCCCGGCACCAAACCGGCAGAAATCGTTCCCCACAGGGAAGGCCTGCCGGCTTTCGACGTGGTCATCGCCCCGAACTACGCACCGGCAGACGGGGCACACGGAATCTTCGTTTCCTACAGCGGCGTATTTTCCGCCCATGTTCCGGAGCCAATCACCCGGCACCACTGGAAGATCATGCGCAGCCAGCCCTATGACGACAACGAAGAGCTCGTCAGCCTCGTGAAGCGGTATCTGAACCCGCCGGACTAGCGTCCTGTTATAGTCCGCAGGTGATCCAGCGGCTGACCCTCTCTTTTCTGACCGTGAGTGCCATGGCGCTCGCCTGTCTGTCCATCTATGCGCGGCAGAGCGCCGAAGTGCAGCTCGCGACGCGTATGAGCGGCGAGTACTGGTACGCCATCCGCTCTGCAGACCGGCAGGTCGGCTACTTCCACAGCTCTGCCGGATTCGAAGCCGATGGCGACTGGTTCTACCGATCGCGCACCCACATCCTCATGCAGGCCAGCGATCCTCTGAGCGTCGACAAATACCTGAGATTCGATGCATCCCCACCCAACCAACTGATCGAAGCCCGGTACCAGACGCGTCGCGGTGGCGTGGTAACCGACCGGGTCGATCTGCACCAGAGCCAGAGTGCCGAGGGACATAGCAGGCTGAGCGCACGCATCGGCGAGAACGACGAAACCCCTGTGTCGTGGCAGTACACTCTGGCGGACTACCTGGCGGTGGAGCTGAAACTCGCAGAGGAAAGACCTGCACCCGGCGAAGAACTGCGGGTAAAAACCCTGGATCTGGAAAACGTGAGCATCAATATGAAAAGCTACGAGCTCGTCCAGGAGGATCCGTTGACCCTGAAACGCGATGCACCGATGGCGCCCACCTCGATGGTGCTCGATGAACATTTCATACCCACCGATATCCACGTCAGCGGCGTGTTCCATTTCCAGCGGGTTTCGTTCGAAGAAGCTCTGGCTCCAGCAAACCCGGCGTTCAAAGCCGCATACAAAATACCGCTTGCAGAGCCGCTGACGAACATCAGCAGCATCCTGTCGATGACGCTCACCGTCGAGGGAACCGATCTCGAACTGCGCACGCAGAGGGGCGCCACCTCCGGGCTTCCCAGCGGTACCTACGCCACCGCGAACCTACCGACCCATGACGAAGCGTTCATGCGGCTGGCGGCAAAGCTCGATGACAACCCGGCAAACACCGAAAGTCGCCTCAACGATCTGGTCTCTCTCGTCCATCACGCGATGGTGTACCGCCCCGGCGAGGTTCATACCGACCTGGCAGGCGCCCTGCAGCGGGGTTACGGCGAGTGCACCGAATTCGCCGACCTGTTGACCACCCTGGCGAGCATCAGGGGGTGGGAGGCGCGGACCGTATTCGGGCTGGCCTACGATCCCTCAGGAACGCCGGGATTCGGTATGCATGCCTGGAACGAAGTGCGTTTCGACGGCCGCTGGCACGCGGTAGATGCGACCTGGAATCAGACGGTGGCCGATGCCACTCACATCTACCTCGACGATGAGACCATGGCCCGCCTGAAGTTTCTGCAGGGCAGCGACGGCCTGCTCGTTCGCGTAAAGCAGATTCACTACGACTGAGGCAACCGCACCAGCCCTTCCTGGGAAACTGAAGCCACCAGGTCGCCACCGCGATTGAAGAAACTGCCCTGACACATCGCCCGGGCTGAACCCGCCCAATTGGTTGTGCGGTGATACAGAAGCCAGTCATCCATATTCACATCTGCATGTATCCACATGGCGTGATCGAGGCTGACGATCTGCAGGTCTTTCTGCAGCACGGCGTCGAAATGCGGAAGAATGGACGTGCCGACCAGGCCCATGTCGGAGGCATATGCCAACAGGCTGCGCGCGAGCGGCTGATCGTCCTGCGGCACGGGTCTGCGGAAGCGGATCCAGACCGGGTTCCAGTAACGCGGCCGCCCCCAGACTTCACTGCCGAATGGAAACACCGCCCGCAGCTCGAAGGGTCTCGGCTGTCCGGCCATGGGACTCAGGCGCTCGTCCCCGACCCCGGCATCCAGCATGCCCTGAACGCAGGCCATATCGTCTTCCAGCTGTCTTGGGCGCGGCACGTTGGGGATCGGATCGCTGTGCTCCAGGCCTGGTTCGTCTACATGGAAGGAGACATCCAGATTGAAAATGGCCTGCCCCTTCTGAATGGCGACGACACGGCGGGTGGCGAAGCTGCGACCATCGCGGATACGCTCGACTTCGTACAGCACCGGGCGATCGACGTCTCCCGCACGCATGAAGTAACCATGAAGAGAATGGGGTTTGCGCTCGGGATCCGGGTCGACCGTGTTGCAGGCAGCCCGAAGGGCTTGCGCCAGCACCTGACCACCAAACAGCGCCTTTCGACCGTGAGCCTCGTTCTGGCCGAGAAACAGGTTACGCTCGACAGGTTCGAGTTCGAGCAGTTCGAGCAGAGCCCGGGCACGCTCATCGGCTATGCGGAGTTTTTCTTCCATCGCGCGATTTTACGCCGGATGGCAAGCCGACGTCAGTTCGAAGACAATCCAGAGGGCAACTTCCAACTGGAGACAACCAATGGGCCTACGCACTGCGGTTTTCTTTCTGGCCCTCGGCCTGGTCCAGGGCGCCTGCACCACCTTGAATGAATCAGCGACCCGCCAGCTGCTCGACGATCCTTCGAGAAATGCCTCCGACCAGGCAAGGGATGCTTCCAGCCGACCGCTGGAGGTACTTGAATTCTTTGGCCTGAAATCGGGCGACAGCGTGCTCGATCTGTTTGCCGGAACCGCCTACTACAGCGAGATTGCAGCCGCTGCGGTAGGTCCTGACGGAACCGTGTACGCACACAACAACGCCGAATACCTCAAGTTCGCGGGCGAAGGCCTGGAGAAACGCCTGGCTGCCTCTGAAACGGACAACCTGAAACGGTACGACCGCGAGATCGACGAGATCGACCTGGCAGACGACTCGGTGGACATGGTGCTGATGATCCTCACCTATCACGACATCTACTATGTGACCGACGGTTGGAAGCTGGACGGCGACGCGCTGTTCGACGAAGTCCGCCGGGTGCTGAAG
Organism: Gammaproteobacteria bacterium; assembly: GCA_030430515.1. Taxonomy (GTDB): domain Bacteria; phylum Pseudomonadota; class Gammaproteobacteria; order Pseudomonadales; family Azotimanducaceae; genus SYFY01. The sequence goes on from JAUIKX010000189.1 coordinate 4,541, forward strand.
CCGGGTGGCGTGCTCGGCATCGTCGATCATGAGGGTCGACCCGGCCGCGGAATGGAGGATGCTCAGGAACTGCACCGGATCGATCCTGAATTCGCAAAGCAGGACATCGAGCGCCATGGCCTGAGGTTCACGGGCTCCAGCGACCTGCTCCTGAACGAAACGGACAATCTGGAGATCATCGTGTTCGACGAGTCGGTGCGCCGCCGAACCAGCCGTTTCATCTATCGCTTCAGCAACTCCTGACCGCGTCGAACACATCGTAGCCGTAGAGCTCATCCATGACCCGGCCGCGGGCCTTACCTGCGGCGATATTGCGCAGCTGGGCCGCAACGCCACGAAGGTGAAACACTCTGGCGTTGCGGCGTGACCCCGATTGCACGTGAGCAGTACGTGGCTTGCGCAGTGCTTCGTACTTAGAGAGCGCAGCGACGGCATCGCTTCCGTCACCAAGGCACAGTGCCAGCGTTGCCGCATCTTCGATCGCCATCGCCGCGCCCTGGGCCATGAACGGCAACGTTGCATGGCAGGCATCCCCGAGCAGAGTTGCGCGTCCGACCGCCCAACTGCCCATAGGCGGCCGGTCGTAGAGCGCCCACTTGAACAATGACTGCTCCGGAACGGCGGCGAGCAGCACCTGAATGTCGTCGTGCCAGCCGGCAAAGTCTTCCCGCAGTTCCCGGAGATCTCCTTGCTCGGTCCAGGATTCGAGCGCCCAACCGCTTTTTTCCACAACGCAGACACAGTTGACCAGCTTGCCGCCCCGCACATAGTAATGCACGAAGTGCTTGCCCGGCCCCCACCACGCCGTCGACATGGGGCGAATCAGACCAGCGGGCAGATCTTCTGCATGGATCAGCATGCGCCACGCTACATTGCCGGTAAACTGAGCCTGCTCTTCACCCCAGAGTGCGGCGCGCACGTTGGAGTGGATACCGTCGGCACCGACCAGCAGATCACCCTCATACCGCCCCTGGGTCGTCGTCACCGCAACCCTGTCGGCGTTCTGATCGATTGCCACGACCTGCGTGTCGTTCTGGAGCGCAACTCGGGGACTACGCTCCGCGGCGGTGACGAGTACGGCCAGCAGATCTGCGCGATGAATGTGGTAGTACGGGCAGCCGTAGCGCGCACGCGCCTCGTCGCCAAGCACCGACTCACTGATGACTCGGCCCGACCGCCAATCGCGAAACTGCGTGCCTTCGGGAAGAAAGCCAACCTGCGCGAGTGCCTGTTCGAGACCCAGCCAGTGCAGCACCCGGGTACAGTTGGGCGACAGCTGGATGCCCGCCCCGACCTCCGTGAAACCAGAGGTCTGCTCCAGAACGTGCACATCGAAGCCTTGACGCGCAAGACACAATGCCGCGGTGAGCCCGCCGATGCCGCCGCCGGTAACGAGAACTTTCATGGATGCGCTGGAACTTCTCCCCACCATCGCTGGAGGATAAGATAGCCCGGACGCTTTCGCACGCCCGCCACCACACCAGCAAAATTGAAGTTCGTTCTGCTCCTCACCGCGTTCCTGTCGGCACATGCTGCAGCATCACGCCCCGACAGCGTGGCGTTCTTCTATGGCGCATCACCGCCGGTAGATCAGCTCGCACTGCACGACTGGGTCGTGATCGACGCCAACAATACGTCAGGCACTTCCTGGCTCTCGCTGAAGACGAATACCACCGTGTTCTGCTATTTGAGCGTTGGCGAAGCCCAGGGCAAGCGAAGCCTCGAGCACAGGAACCTGGTGGTTGGCGACAACCCCGGCTGGCACTCCAAAATTATGGATATCACCGACCCGGCATGGCTCGGCGCAGTGCTGGAGGAAGCTCGAGGTTTGAGCAACGCGGGCTGCGACGGCCTGTTTCTAGACACGCTCGACAGCTACCAGAGAGTCTTCGACAAAGCAGACTGGCCAGCCGCCGAACGCGGCCTTTCGGCCATCGTGTCAGCGCTGCACGATGCGGCCCCGGAACGACCGATCCTCATAAACCGGGGCTTCGAGATCTGGAAGAACGTTCGACAATTTGTCAAAGGCATGGTTGTCGAAGGGCTCTATGCAGGCTGGAACAGCGATGCCGGCGAATACAGAACCGTCAGTACTGAAGAACGGCAGTGGCTCGAACAGCAACTCGAAACGGTACGCAGCAGCAACAAGCCGATCATCATCATCGATTACCTGCCACCGGATTCGACCGAGTCCGAGCAGTTCGCGCTCGCCGGAAAAATCGCCAAGCACGGCTACATTCCCTGGGTAACCGACGTCTCCCTCAACCACCTCGGAACCAGCCACTTCTCCCATCACCCTCGCCAGGTCGCTCTGCTGTACACAACCAGACACGCCGATCCGGCTGGCCACGACGCTCCCAACCTGCTGGGCGCGGTGCTGGATCACTACGGATTGAACGTCAGACCGCAC
>JAUIKX010000190.1 GCA_030430515.1 Gammaproteobacteria bacterium
AACCAACTCGTCCGTGCGCTGCAGGAGCCCATGACTGCCTTTGACGATTTCTGCTGCCGGCGGGTTAACGAGCTTGATTCGATCCACCTGCACCAGAGTGTCAGGAGTTTGACCCTGAGGCTGCACGGTGATGACGCCATCACTACCTATGACGATAGACTCGTATGGCGGTAACGCAATCGGCCCACCCTCACCGAGCACCGGAAACCCTTTGCTCGTGTGCAGCCTGCCGAGGCTGTCGATCTGCAGCGCTCCGTCTCTCGTAAACGCTTCAGCACCCTCAGGCAGCTGCACCGCCAGAAAACCTTCACCTTCGATGGCGACATCCAGCGTACGGCCGGTTTCACGCAGCATGCCCTGGGAGAGGTCGATCCGCTCAGACTCGCTGACGCCATAGACGCGGGCCCGATGTCCATCAGGCCCCACCTCACGACTCTCAGCCCGTGCAAGATCAGCACGAAAGCCCGTCGTCGAAACATTGGCGAGATTATTCGCATGCAGAGCCTGCGAACGCTCGATGTTCGCCGCGCCAACGGTGCTGATGTAGAGCAGACGGTCCATCAGATGTTGATGATCGTCTGGGTGATCTCATCAGACGTAGAGATCGTTCGCGCGTTGGCCTGGAAATTTCTCTGAGCAACGATGAGTTTTACGAGCTGCTCGGACAGGTCCACATTCGAGTCCTCGAGCGCGCCGGAGTTGATGACGCCGATCGATCCCGTTCCTGGAGCAGCGATGACCGGGTTCCCTGACTCGCTGAACTCCACCCACGCGGTATCACCCACCGCGCGAAGACCCTGGGGGTTATTGAACACAGCAAGCGCAACCTGACCGAGCGTCTGTGTCTGACCGTTGGAGAACCGTGCGGAAACCAGGCCTTCCTCGTCGATATCCACACCCGTGAGTTCGCCGGTGCTGTTGCCGTTCTGGTCGAGCGTGGTCACTGCAAAGGAGCTACCGAACTGGGTGGTATTCGATAGTCGAATTTCGAAGTTCGAACTCGTCAGTGGCTCGCTGATCGGCAGGATACCGCCGGCCAGCTGGTTCTGCGGGCCGCGCGCTCCGTTCGGAACCCCATCTTCACCCGCAGGAACCCAGTTCGAAATCAGTACCGAGCTGGAACCGAGGTTCAACGAACCGTCCTCATTGAACTCCACGTCGAATCTCGCACGCGTCGGCTCGATGTTCTGCGGTGGGGGCAGGTCGACATTCGGATCGCCGATGTCCCGACCATCGATCAGCGCATACATGGACCAGCGGTTCGGGTCGGTGCCCGCACCGAGTACGCTCTCGTTGGGTTCCTTGACGAAATACATCGACAGCGTGTGCGGATTACCGAGGCTGTCGAAAATCCGCACGGAGGTGGCAGAGTTGTACGTTTCCTGGTTGTTCGGGTCGAAGACGTTGAGGGTGAACGGTTCGAAAGCTTCTACGTCAAGCACACCGAAGAGATTGGTGACCGCGGGTACCGGCGTATTCATGGTGATGTCATCGCCAAGACTGATATCTACGCTTCCGCCTATGACCGCTACCGCCGTTCCTGTGGTATCGAGTGCGACCGCATCGCCTTGCGGTCCGACGACCTCAATACTGTCTGTAACGTCTCCCGTAATGGAGAAAACGAGGTCCTGGCCGAGGGCATCATCGATCACCAGGTCGCCGTTCTCGTCGATGACGGCCGACATGGTAGCGATGCCGGGCAGCTTGCTGTTGATCGAATCGGCAAGCTCGGTCAGAGTGCTGCCGTTCAACGTGACCCCATTGAGCGACACCTGCATGGTGCTCGATGGGTTGAGAAAGCCGGAAGCTGGGATGCGCGCCTGGCTGGTCGCTGTTGCGGTCACCTGAGGAACCGCAGGTGAGGTGAAGATCGAGGCAATCTGTGCGGCTGATGATCCGGCAGGTATATCTACAGGAATTTCCGTGCCGTCCGGATACACCACATTGATCGTCTGGGCTGCATAGCCGTTGTCGGCACCCAGAATTCCAGCCTGGGAAACACCGGTATCAAGTGCCAGTGCGGCAACGACATCTGACTCCGCAACCCCGATATTCGCAGCGTTGATATTATTGATGATGATCTGAGAGTTTTCGCCGGGGACGGTGCTGAAGAACTGAATCTGGCCGGCATTGTCCGGGTCTTCCCGGACATCGACAGAAAGGCCTGACGACAGAAGCTCATCGCGGATGTCCGCCATCAGATCATCCGCGTCCGTGATGTTCTGGTTCAGATTGATCGTGACCGTACCGTTGTTACCGCTGGAGTTCTGCAGTGTGAGGTCGAAGCTGGCCGCTGTGAGGTTACCTACATTCGCAACGGTCGGTGTGCCGCCGTAGGGATCGGGATCCAGGTTGGTGGCACCGCCGCTGCCGGCCTGACCCAGAGCGATGCCGCCAAGAGCCGCCTCCAGGTCTGCCTGCGTCACACCCGCTCCGAGGGACGCGTTGTCTGACGGATCCACAGAGATGACGGAGTTCTCACCGGATCTCAGGGAGAAAAACTGCAGGCGGCCCAGGTTGTCCGGGTCTTCGCGAACATCCAGCCCGATACCCGTTCCCGCGATATCGTCACGGATATCCGTGATGAGGTCCTGAAGTGTGGCAATGTTGTTATCCAGCGTGATCGTCACCGTCTGGTTCTCGCTGGGCGCACTGGAACCGGCGAGCGACAGCTCAAATGTCGAGGCCGCAGCACCAGAAAAGTCAAACGGCGTAATGGCCTGGCCGGACGAAATGAAAGAGTTATCGTTGACGCTGAAGTCAAAGGGAGTCGGCGCCGATGCCGTTGTCAGCAACGTCGGGGTGGAATCAGGCAATCCAAGCTGCGCGGTGCCGATGGCGCCGCCCGTCGTGGTCACGCGAAGTCCCGACTGAGACAGCACTTCGGAACGGGCATCGAGGTTAACCGCAACGTTGACCAGGCTGGTCTGCCGTGGATTCAGATTCGCGGTCGTCAGCTGCAGGTCATCGCGCAGACCGGCCAGCGCACCGTTCTCGTTGGCGGCAAAGCCCTGCAGGCGTGCTCCGTTGTTGCTGACGATGTAACCTTCGTTATCGAGCCCGAACGCACCAGCCCGCGTGTAGACCGTGTTGCCCCGATCGTTCAGCACGAAAAAGCCCGATCCATCGATCGCCAGATCAAGGTTGTTGTCTGTAAAAGTAATCGTTCCCTGCTCAAACTGCTGAGCAACGTTTGTCACCTTCACACCGCTTCCCAGGTTGCTGGCACCCTGGCCTGCAACGCTCGAAGCGTAGACATCCCCAAACTCCGCCCGGCTGGACTTGAAGCCGACCGTCGAGGCATTCGCAATGTTGTTACCCGTAACCGACAACTCCGTTGAAGCGGCGTTCAAGCCGCTCAATGCCGTGTTGAAACTCATAGTGTTGGTACTCCCTTACCGTTTACGTTTGCGTATACGTGTCCGTTATTGAATTTCTGTTATCTGCGCCACCGGCATAGCGCCACCGCTGGCGAGGTTAGCCGTTGCACCTTCCGCACCCAGCGAAACGCTGATCACCCGGTCGGGCACTTCAACCTCGTACTCCACCGCTTCGCCACCTACATCGCTGAACGCGTGGATCCTGTAGAACCCGGCCGGCATCTCTTCTCCGGCACCGTTTCGTCCATCCCAGACAAAGCGAATGGTTCCTTCCTGCTGGGCGCCGAGGTCGATGACACTCAACGCTTCTCCATTCGGCGAGGAAACCTGCACCTGGAGATTGGAAACACTTTCGCTGAGATTGACGTTACCGATCAGACCGCCACCACTCATGCTCGCCAGGTTTGATGTCGCCATCACCGAACGACCAACGATCGAAGCGGCATTGAGCGTCATGCTTGCCTTGATCGAAGAGGCCATGTCTGCCATGGACTCATTCAGATTCTGAATCCCTTCCACGCTCGAAAACTGCGCCAGCTGCGCCACGAACTCTTCGTTCTTCGCAGGGTCGAGCGGATTCTGGTTGTTGATCTGGGCAATCATCAGCTCGAGGAATGCGGTTTTCCCCAGCTCTTCGCCGGAGTCAACGCCTGCCGCTGCCGACGCGCTCTGCAGATCTGTCGCCGTTCGCAGACCGGCGATATCAGTCAGGTCCATTCAAGCCTCCTTACTGGCCCATGCTCAGCACACGCTCCGACAGCGTGCGTACGGTATTCATCACTTCGACGTTGAGCTGAAAGGAACGGCTGGCCGACATCATGTTCGCCATTTCTTCGACCACACTGACATTCGGATAGCTCACGTAGCCGTTCTCATCGGCATATGGGTGGTCCGGCTCGTAACGCTTCTGCAGGGGCTTGTCACTTTCAACCACACCAAGAACTGACACGGCATCGCCGCCCTCTTCTCCCTGCTCTGCAGTAAGCGGCAGATGGCCTCCGGCATTCTCCAGCTCCGCGGCGAAGACCGGATAGCGCGCCCGATAGGTTTCCGCCTCAGTCGGCGCCACGCTGTCGGCATTGGCAATATTGCTGGCCGTGGTATTCAGCCGCACCGATTGGGCAGACATGCCGCTGCCGGAAATATCGAAGATATCGATCAGAGACATGCGCTTACTCTCCTCTCACCGCGTTCAGCACACTTTTGAGTTTGCCGTTGACGAACCTCAGGCTTGCCAGAAACTGCAGGTTGTTTTCGGCAAAGCGGCTCTGCTCACCCTGGACATCCACCGTGTTGCCATCGAGGCTCGGCATATTGGGTACGCGATACTTGACCTCGCCCTGCACCGCCTCTCTCGTTGGCGCCAGATGAACTGCATGCGTCCGCGTGGTGCGAACACGAGGGTTGCCGTTTTCGAGCTTCTGAGCCAGAAGATCCTGAAAGTCCAGATCCCGGGCTTTGTATCCAGGTGTATCGGCATGGGCAATGTTGCGCGCCAGGACCTGCGTGCGCTCGGTGCGCAACTTCAGGGCCTCGGGATGAATACCCAGTGCATTGTCGAGACTGATTTTCATGTTATCGCTGGAAGCAGTCCTATGGTGCCGTCGCTTTGCTGTCACCGGGACACAGCAAGAGCCGTGCCAGATACGATCACCCTGTAAACACTGGGCGAAACACACGGCGGCAACGATCCGCGCAGAAACACTTTGCCGGTGGGCGGCAAAGATCTGCCGCAGAGACCCTGACCGCTGAAACCTTGCTCGAGGCCCGCTCAATATCTGCTTTACTTTCTACATGCAACGAATACATACGCACGATCATCTGATCAGAGTACTCATGCTCATGGGGCTGCTGATCAACATGCCAGCCAACGGTAGCGACCTGGCCGGACAGATTGAGCAGAAGGTCATCAGTACCGTTCTCAGCAATGCCCGGCAGGCATACCCCGGCGGGCATATATCGGTGGACACGACACCCATCGATCCGCGGTTGAAACTGTCTGCCTGTGAGACGATGGACGCATCTCCCCGAGGGCAGAACGTCCATGGACGTGTTCATGTGGCCGTGTCCTGCCTTGCGCCTCAGCCCTGGCGGGTTTTCGTCACGGCTACTGTTGCCGTGGAGGTGCCGGTGCTCGTTGCCGCCCGAGCGGTGCTCCGCGGTCAGGTTCTGAACTCTGACGATGTCACCCTGGCCCCCCGGGACCTCGCTTCCGTACGCGGCAAAGCGCTCACCGAGCTCCCCAGCGGTGTCAAATACGCCTCTCGGAGAAACGTGAGCGCCGGCCAGGTCTTGTCGCTGGCGATGCTCCAACAGCTTCCATCCGTATCCAGGGGGGATATCGTGCTCCTCAGCGCAGACATCGGTTCGGCCCGGGTTTCGGCCAAAGCAGAGGCCCTTGAAAACGGTCAGCGCGGCGAGCAGATCCGCGTCAGGAACCTGCGTTCTGAAAAGGTAGTGCGCGCCTGGGTGCAGGGTCCCGGGCGGGTATCGAGCCGGCGCGCTACCCAGTTCTCAAAAAATAGCTAAAGTTAGTGCAGACATAGCCGATAGCGAACACAGGTCAGTAGATTTTGCAGACTCATAGCATGGACATACGTCACCTGAATTCCGGCCAGCTTCGCGAGCAAGCGGCATCAAGAAAGTCTCTGGAAGCAGAGGCAAACCAGGACCAGGCCCCGGCCAGAGGCGCGATCGCTGATCGTGCGGACGCCGGCGATGGGGTCAAACTGAGTAAAGACGCCGCTGCTCTGGCAGAGGTCACTCTGGGGCAATCGGAGCCCGCTTTCGATCAGAGCCGGGTGGACGCGATCCGCCTGGCGATTTCCGAAGGTCGCTACCATGTGGACCCGGAGCGCCTGGCGTCGAACTTTGCACGGATAGAATCTCAATTAGAACAATAAGTTATGGATAATTCTGAAAGTCTTTCCCAAGAAGTCGTCGGCCAGGAAATTCTGACTCTGTGCGGGCTCTACGAGTCGCTCATCAGTACCCTGGAGCAGGAACGGGAGGCGCTCAGAAGTCGCGACAGCCACGCGCTGGAGGAATCGACCAGCCGCAAGCTGGCAATCTGCGAGCGTATCGAGGCCCAGCAGCTGGCCCTGCCTGCAGCGATCGCCGACCTGGTGGCTCAAACACCAGCCGACAGCCGCGAAAAACTTGAAACAGCGCACAATCATCTGACCGGGCTTGCGAGAGAGGCAAAAGACCTAAACGCAGTTAACGGTAAGATCATCAGCCGTTCGCAACAATCCGTGCGTGAACTCATCGGTGTTTTACACGGCCAGAATCACCATGCCCTGTACGGAGCGCACGGCAATTCGGCCCGAGGCAACACCAGCACGGGCCCCGCAATCGCCAACGCCTGACTACTGTCCGGCTGGCGCAGGGCACTTTGTCTGCGAAGTCGGAGCCATTCTATGACAGCCGCATCTGAGGCAACCGTCAGACACGGGG
>JAUIKX010000191.1 GCA_030430515.1 Gammaproteobacteria bacterium
TCTTCGGCCTTATCCCCAGCCAAGCCTGCGGGCCGTGTGGCTCTAGCAATATCTTCGCCATTGCGCAGGCGGCGGTGAACGGCTCGGATCTGCTCTCCTGTTGGGTAGGTGGGGAAGCGGTCCTGCGGAATGAATTCGATGTCCGGAGAAAGCAGGTTCAGGACAAAGTTTCCGCGTTCCATGAGCAGGCTGGGGGTGATCCAGCTTCTTCCCTGTCGCCAGCCTGCCACGGTTGGCGGGTGTAAGAGATACTGGCCGAGGCTGCCGGTTACTACGTTGAAGTCCGGCGCACCCGGCAGATTGTCGAGTCCGAGCTTGCGGTAGGTTGAAATGACGAGCTCAACCGGACTTTTGATATGGGCGCCAATGTGACGTTTGTCGTAAAACGCTCGAGACAGCAGCAGCGTTTCTATAAACGGCTGAAGCGCGTAACCGTGCCTGCGCAGCTCGACACCGAGCGCTTCGGATCGCTTTTCATCGACCTGGTCGCTCACGAGAAAGCGATAGATTTTGGTCGCGATGAACTGAGCCGTCACCGGATGATCCAGAATCATGTCGATGATCTGCACCCCATCGAAGCGACCTTGCCTGCCGAAAAATCGCTTCTGGCCATCGTCGTGTTTCGATGGATCGATGGAAAATTCCGTGCCGACGAAGTTCCAGCCGGTGAATGCGCGGGCCGCTTCCCGGATGTCCTGTTCCGAGTAATGACCGACGCCCATGGTGAACAGCTCCATGATCTCGCGGGCGAAGTTTTCGTTGGGTGACCCTTTGACGTTCACGCCGGCATCCAGGTAGGCGAGCATGGCGGGGTCCTGAGCTGCGGCGATCAGCAGATCGCGGAAGTTGCCCATCCCCTTAGCCTGTAACATGTGCAGCTGAATCAGCATCTTGCGGTAATCGCGGACCTTGTCTTCGCTCGTTGCGAAGTGGCCGTGCCAGAAGAGGGCCATCTTTTCGCGCAGCGGCTGGTTTGTGGTGAGCATGCGTTCAGCCCACCACTGCGTGACTCGATCGGTTTCCAGCCGGCTGGCCCGAAGCCAGTAGAAGAACTTGTTGACGATGGGTTGCAACGGTCGGTTGCCGCCGCTGCGTACTTTGATGCCGAGCGCCTCGCCGGTTTCCTCAGCGAGCCGGGTGGTGGCGGGGCGGCTTGGCGGAAAAGGGTCCAGTGCGGGCTCGAATATTCCGGAGTGCTCGAAAGGTGGGAGCACCTTCGAGGCCACGCCTTCGAAGTACACCAGCGAACGCACGGCCGCTCGCGCATCCATGTTGGCCAGCCGGTCAACGTCCTCCGGCGTGCCGCCGAATCCTGCGCGTTCCAGCAGATGTGCTGCGGTGGTTCTGTTCCAATCGGCTGCGTCGATCGGGTCGAGTTCGCCGGCGTACGCGGTGGGTAAGAGTATCGCCAGAACGAGCGTAGCAATCATTCTGTATGGCATCGGCTCACGTCTTTCCATCGATGTACGCATAGCATTCTACACGCACGAACAAATTCTCTTGCGGAAAAACACAGGCAGACTGGATTCGCCGATCAGACGAACTGCTTTCTCAGCGCCTTCTTGTCCGGTTTGCCCACCGCGGTCTGCGGTATGGCGTCGATGAAGTGCACCTGCTTCGGCGCCTGTACCGCACCTTTGTGTTCGCGCACGAGCGAAATGAGTTCATCGGACTGAACAGACGCGCCGGGCCGCAGCACCACTGCTGCCGTTACCGCCTCACCCCACTTCTCGTCCGGGGTGCCGAACACCGATACCTGGCCGACAGCGGGGTGGGTGGCGATGACGTTCTCCACCTCGCTGGGGAAAACGTTGAAACCTCCGGAGACGATCATGTCCTTCTTGCGATCGACGATGCGCAGGAAGCCATCGGGATCTTTGACGGCGACATCGCCGGTATGCAGCCAGCCGCCCGCCAGCGCTTCACGGTTCTGCTCGTCGCGATTGAGGTAACCGTCCATCACCAACGCGCCGCGCACGCAGATTTCACCGGCCTGCCCGTCGGGCACCTCGTTGCAGTCGTCGTCGAGCAACGCGACGTCCACGTAGGGTACCGGCCGGCCGCAGGAGGCAAGACGGTCCATATTGTTGGGATCATGTTCGCTGCGCCGCATGGTGCAAACGGTCATGGGTGCTTCGGCCTGGCCGTAGAACTGAAAGAACACGGGGCCGATGCGCTCGATGCCTTCTTTCAGACGAGCGGGCGACATCAGGGACGCACCGTAGAAAATCGTTTCCAGGCTCGACAGGTCGTACTTGTCGAGATCCGGGTGATCGAGCAGAGCGTAGATCATCGTCGGCACCAGCATGATGCAGCTGATGCGGTGGTTTTGAATGGCTTCGAGTACAGCGGTGGCATCGAAAGACGGCAGAATCACCATATAGCCCTGCTTCAGAAGCGCGGGGCCGAACAACGTTCCGCCTGCGTGGCTCAAAGGCACGACGGCGAGAATACGCGGCTCATGCGGCCACTCCCACTCCTGCAGCATGATCTGCTGGGCCATGGCGCCGGATCGGGGGTTGCCGGGTATGGCTTTCGGTGTGCCCGTGGTGCCGCCGGAGTAGGACAGCCGTGGGATGTAGTCCGCGGGCACTTCCGGGCGCTCGATCGGCCCAGGGGTGAACTGCCTGGATAGCGCTTTCAGGTCTTCACCGGTTTCACCCTCGCCCAGCGCGAGCACGGTCTTGAGGCGGTTGGTGCGTGCGGCAAGCTCGGCGGCGCGTTTCTCGAACTTGGCCGGGTCGTAGATAAGCGCTTCCACGTCGCCGTCTTCGATGGCGAAGAGGTGGTCGTCGGCGGAACCCATCGGGTGCATGGTGACGAGCCCGGCGCCAGCGTAGCCAATCGCATTGTGCAGAATCACCACTTCCACCGAATTGCCGGCCAGGAGCGCCACACGTTTGCCACCTTCGATGCCCTTCGAGCGCATGGCCTGAGTGAACTGGCTGATGGCGTCCAGAAGTTGCCCGCCGGTCCATGGGTCGCCTTCGGCCATCTGCAGGATCGGCCTGTTGCGATCGCGTGACAGGGCATTGAGGATCGGGTTAACCGCAAACTGGGACGGGTGCATGGATGCTCCTTGGGTTCTTATTCCTGCGCTGAAAGCTGGGTGAGAAAGCCTTCCAGCATGGCCGGGTATGGGTTGGTCGCAGTGGCTCGCCCCATGGCGATTGCCTGGGCCTGCGCCCTGGAGATGTCGTCATCGAAGTTGGGCAGCACGTAGAGATCGTTCGCCTCGATGGCTGCGTACACGCGGTCGGCGAGCTCCGAAGCAGGCATGCCCGAATCCACGCCGTTGCGCATCATGTTTTCAAGAGCCGCGAGCGTCGGGTTGTCGAGGCGTGCACCCAACTCACTTTGCAGGTCGGCGGGTCCGGTTTTTTCCGGGAACATAATCTTCGACTGAATGACGCCGGGCATGACCACGGTCACGCCGATGTTGGGGATGTTCTGTGCCGTGAGATCCAGGTACAGCGCTTCGCTCAGCGCCAGGACCGCGTGCTTGGTCATGGAGTAGCTTGCGAAACCAGGATTCACGGTAATGCCGGCGCCGGAGCTCGTCGTGGTGACATGGCAGGGGTCGCCCTGAGCAATCATGCGCGGGACAAAAGTGCGTATGCCGTGGATCACTGAACGCTGGTTGACGCCGAGCACCCATTCGTACTCTTCCGCCGAGATATCCCAAGTCAGGCCTGAAGCAAAAACGCCGGCATTGTTGAAGAGCAGATTGACCTTGCCGAAGCGTTCTATGGCCGCCTCGGCGAGGGCCTCCATGTCGTCGAGCTTCGAGGCATCGCCCTGTACCGCCAACACATCGCCGGTCGTCGCGAGCTGCGCCTCGGCGTCTGCCAGGGCGTCTGCGCGTATGTCAGAGATCACCACTTTCGCGCCGCGTGCCTGCGCGCCCTGCGCGAGCGCCAGGCCGATACCGCTGGCGCCGCCAGTGATGACCGCAACTGCATTCTCACAGCGCACGCTGATCTACGCCTTTTCCAGAATGTGGATGCCGCAAGCGGTACCCATGCCGGGCCCGCCGCCCACCACGTGGGTGAGGCCGATGCGTGCACCTTCCACCTGCCGTTCGCCCGCTTCACCGCGGAGATGGGTAGACACTTCATAGATGTTGGCGATACCTGTGGCGCCCAGTGGGTGGCCTTTCGACAACAGGCCGCCAGACACGTTAACCGGCACTCTGCCACCCAGCGCCGTATCGCCGTCGTCGATGAGGCGGCCGGCTTCGCCATCGGCACAGAGCCCGAGGTTTTCGTAGTGCACGATCTCCGCGGTGGCGAAGCAGTCGTGCAGCTCCACGAGGTCGATGTCTTCTGGCCCAAGGCCTGCCCGTTCGTAAGCGCGCGCAGCCGCGATGCGTGTTGCCGAACTGAAATCCGGCATGGCCATCTGCCGTTCTTCGAACGGGTTGCTGCTCATTTCGGACGCACGCACTTTGATCGCCCGCGCCGACAGGCCGAGCTGCTTCATTTTCTGCTCCGATACCAGCACGGCGGCGGCTGACCCATCGACATTCACAGAGCACATGAGCTTGGTGTTGGGATAGGCGATCATCTCCGCGTTCATCACCATTTCGAGCGGTGTCTCCTTTCGATACATGGACTTCGGATTCATGGTGGAGTGATGATGGTTTTTGACCGACACTCTGGCGAACTGCTCGAAAGTGGTGCCGTAGCGTTTGGTGTGCTCCATGCCGATGTGCGAGAACATGGCCGGCATGGTGCCGGAGCCGATGAGCCCTTCGGTAGACGGTCCACCGCTACCGCCTCCGAGCAGCCCTTTACCCATCTGCTCTACACCGACCGCAAGTACGGTGTCGTAGACACCGGCTTTCACAGCCATCCAGGCGTCGCGGAAAGCGGTGGCGCCTGTGGCGCAGGCGTTGGCGACATTGGTGACAGGGATGCCGGTCTGGCCGATCTCCGCCAGCATCCGCTGACCGACCATGCCGCTGGCCTGACCGAGATTGCCGCAGTACAGCGCCTGCATGTCGCGGATGGACAGCCCGGAATCGTCCAGCGCCATCAGTGCCGCTTCCGCTGCCAGGCTCGGCACCGTGCGGTCTGGATAGCGGCCGAAGGTGATCATGTCGATGCCAACGATATAGACGTCGCTCATAGCTTTGCTCCTTTAACGTTACAGGCTGCTAGCCCGCAGGCACAAAAAAGTAGGTGAGGTAGGGCGTGCCCGCTTTGTTGACGGGTTCCGCCTCCCGATAGACGATCTTCACGGGCATATCGAAGGCGATACTCTCCGGGTCCGGGTCCACGTCCAGTAGCGTGCCTTTGATGTGGGCGCCATCGTCCAGATCGACGATGGCATCGACAAAGGGCGTATCGACTCCCGGAAAACTCCTGTGCACGACCGTGAAATCGTACAGCTTGCCGGTCTCGCTGAGATGCACGGCTTCCATCCGATCTCGGGCGCTGCACTTTGCGCACACGGTTCGCTCGCCGACGAACACATGTCCGCAGGCGCCGCACTTCGAACCTGCGAGGTAGGGGCCGTTGTCGCCGGTTTTCAGGAAGGGGACCAGCGGTTCGGCGCCGGATTCGATTGGGGTCTCGGTTTCGGCAGTCATGGCTGTTCCTCCGGTGCTGCTTCGATCATGGCGGCGTGAATGGGCGTCAGCGCAGTCTCGTCCCAGGAAGCCCGCTGACCGACCAGAATACCGCCGTCGACGATCTGGTGGGTGCCGGTGACGAACGAAGATTCATCGCTGGCGAAATAAAGCGCTGCATTGGCGATGTCAGTAGGCTGGCCCGCTCGGCGCATAGGCTGCATGCGGCTCGCGGCATCGGTCAGCGAGCCGGCCATCTGGTCAGCGCTGGCGCGATCGAGCCCGGCGGAGACGCCGAAAATCGGCGTGACGATTACGCCTGGGCAGATCGCGTTCACTCGAATGTTGTATGCTGCCAGCTCCGCTGCGGCCAGCTTGCTCAGATGGATGACGCCGGCTTTGGCCACGCCATAGGCAAGACCCCAACCGGCTTCGAGGCCGGCAATTGAGGCGGTATTGATGATGGAGCCGCCACCGTTGGCCTGCATGACTCTACCGGCATGTTTGATGCCCAGCATGGGGCCGCGGAGAAGAAGATTCAGCGTGGCGTCCCAGCCGTCGATCTGCATATCGAGCGCACCGGCAGGCGTTCCGCCGCTGCCGGCATTGTTGAAGAGGACGTTGAGGCCGCCGAACCGCTCCGCGGCGAGATGCACAGCAGCTTCGATGTCGGCTTCCAGTGTAACGTCGCAATGGCCGTAGGCCACCTGACCATCGAAGCGTTGCTCCAGCATGCGCCCCTTTTCGTCCTGCATGTCTGCAACCACGACACGAGCACCTTCCTCCACGAAGCGTTCGGTCGTGGCCAGGCCGATGCCGGAACAGCCGCCGGTGATCAGCGCGACTTTGCCTTTGAGTCTTTCTCCCATAGGGCTCTACCCGAGCTGGCGGACGAGATAGGCCGCCTCGTGTATGGCGTTGGCGTAGGAGCGGGGCTGTCTTGCATCGCCGATCACCTGCACCGGAATGCCGCTGCCCTTGAGTGCCACGGCCAGCTCGTTGTTGGGCTGACGGCCCTGGCAGATGATGATTTGATCGGTTTCGATGTTGACGCTTCCGCCTTCGGCGTTGATAAATCCAGCGACCCCGCTCTGCAGGGTAGTCAGCGTCATTCCCGACTCGACCGCAAGCTCCAGGTGGGCCATGAGGCCCATGATGGCCAGTGCACGGGAACCGATATAGTTGGCCGGTACATAGCTCGGGTTGGCGTCGAGCAAACGTACCTCGGTGCCGCCCATCTTG
>JAUIKX010000192.1 GCA_030430515.1 Gammaproteobacteria bacterium
CGACGAGAGCGTATCGATACGGTTTTTTTGCCACGCAAGGGTCAGGAGTGACCGGCGCAAGCGGTATGTACAACGCAGTTGGGCGCTACGACCATGCCGCGGGCAACGTCGTGCGCTATGCGCTGGGTGACCCGGACAGCACGGCAACATCTGAACCGATATTCGTGCCCAGATCAGCAGATGCAGCGGAAGGCGACGGTTTTCTCCTGGCTGTCGCAACTGATCTGGACGTCAACAAAAGCAGGCTGGTCATCCTCGATGCGCAACATATCGAGGCGGGTCCGCTGGCGACCGCGAAACTCGACCACCGTGTGCCGGCCGGGTTTCACGGTGGCTTTCGTCGCAACGACTGACCGCAGGTCTTAGCAGTATCGCTCAGGGCCGATCCATTGGACGGTGCTGTAGCGATCACCGTATGCCCAGCCGATGGGTAGTATCGATTCGATGCGGGCGATCTGCTCCGTGCTGAGCGTTAGGTTCCAGCCTTCCACCAGCTCTGCGAAGTGGCTGGTAGAGCGGGTACCCGGAATGGCGATGACGTGGTTACCCTGGGCCAGCACCCAGCCAATGGCTAGCGCCGCGGTGCTGACGCCCAGCTCCTTTGCGTAGGCGCGCAAGGCGTCGGTAGCAGTGATGTTGGCACTGTAGTTCGGCTCCTGGAACCGTGGGTTGCTGCCGATGAAGCCGCCGATCTCCTCCACTGCTTCCAGCGTCAGCGGGGAGTCCGTGAGAAACGACCGGCCCACCGGCGAAAAGGCGACCAGCGCGGTGCCGAGCTCGGCGCAGGTCTGCACGAGGCCCATTTCCGGCGACCGCACGCCCAGAGAGTATTCAGACTGCACCGCATCGATGTGGCATTCCGTTGCTGCCCGCCGCAGTGAAGAGGGGGCGATCTCCGAGAAACCGATGGCCCGGGTTTTACCCTTGTCTTTGAGTCGCTGCAGGTTGCCTGCGACTTCCTCTATGGGCAGCTCCGGCTGTCGGCGATGGGCGTAGAAGAGGTCCACGCAGTCTGTGCCAAGGCGTTTCAGGCTGCCGTCCAACTCGCTCTCGAAATGTTCGAACGTGTTGCGGAAGCAGCGGTTGCCATCCTCGTCTTTGGTGATCGAGGCTTTCGTGGCGATGTGGACGCGGTCGCGGATCCCGGGGTTGTCTTTCAGAAACTGGCCGATCGCCGACTCTGAGCGGCCCATGCCATAGACATTGGATGTGTCGATGTGGGTCACGCCGGCTTCAAGTGCCGCCGACAGAATGGCGAAGGAGTTTTCTTCGGTGGTCGGGCCGTAGAACTCAGCAAAGCTCATGGCGCCGATGCCGAGGGCCGAAATCTCAGGTCCGTTCTTTCCTAAAGTCCTATATTTCAATGAGATGGCTCCATTTTTTCAGTTTCTAGATATGCTTTGAGAAGGCCAGCGATAGATTGTTCGCAGGCATCTCGATGGTCTGCCGGTGCTCGAAACCGCTCGCTTCTGCCTGTCTGATGACGGCCTCCAGGTCGCGGATACCACTCGAGGCGTCGCGTGCTCGAAGGCTCGTATCGAACTGCTGATTGCCTTCCGATGTGTGGCGCCCCTCGCGGCGGTAAGGTCCGTAGAGATAGAGCAGACCACCTGTATTGAGGGCGGCTCCGCTGTTCTCGAGCATGGCTACCGTAACGTCCCACGGCACGATGTGCACCAGGTTGATAATCACCACAGCATCCACGTTTTCGAACGGCCAGGGCGCTCCAGCGTTGAGCGTCGTGGCGCTTCGAACGTTCCCAAGGTCCGCCCGTCGCACACGTTCATCGATCGCGCTGCACTGCTCATTCGATACGTCTGTTGGTTGCCAGGTGAGGGTAGGGAAGCGTGCCGCGAATCGCGTGACGTGCTGTCCGGTGCCGCTGGCGATCTCCAGGACAGTGCCGGTCTGCGGCAGAAGGCCTTCGAGTACGGATTCGATGGGCTCCGCGTTGCGCGAAGCGGCGGGCGCGAAAGGCAGGTCGGGGTGTTCGTTGTCGGTCACTTTACGACCTTTTCCAAGACAGCTTCTCCTGTGATCGGGTGCGCGTAGTGGTAGGGCACGAACACCCGGCCTAGATCGGTATTCTTCTCGTACGGTTGGCGTTGAGGCGGGAACGATTCGCTCTGCGGTGTCGAGTCGAACCAGAGCCGCTCGTACGGGTGCGTCACGTAGAAGGTCGGTGACCACCACAGCAAGGCGATTTTCCAGATGCCATCGACGAGTACGTACTGATTTTCGTAGACGCCTTCCGCCCACATCAACGAGCCGGAGGGCTCTTCCTTCTGGGTGCCTTCCACGGGCGCTGGTCCTGACGCCTGCACGATGGCTCTGAAGCGCGCTCTGGCGGTCTGGCCATCGTCGTCAACACTGACAATGCCCTGAAACTGGGTATGGTTGATAATCTGGTTGCGGCGCAGCCCCGGTTGCCCCGTGCCGAGCACGTCGTAGAGAAATCTGCGGATGTTCTCCTTCCCCTCGTAGCGGCCCCGCTGCCCGATCTCCATGGCGCCGTCGTCGCAGAACAGCTCCACCATTTCATCGTAAAGCAGCATATCGATGTAGTAGCCATAGGCATACTGGAGGCGTTCGATCGCCTTGATGTCTTCGAGCCGCCCCAGACGCTGATTGAGCGCGTCGTCGAGACGCTGTTCGAGCCGTTCGATACGTGCCGTCAACGCTTCGATGGTTGGCATGGTTTTCTTTTCCTCTGGTCAGCTGGGTTAAAGTGCGCATTCTTACAGTATTCATGTCAACCAACCGGAGTTCCTCCCATGGCCAACGCCTCACAGAATACCGCCCAGGACGTCGCCCCCGATATCGATCGCGTCTTTGCCCTGCAACGGCAGCACCAGTGGCAGATGAAGGCCACTTCCGCGGCGCAGCGCAAGGCCATGCTCAAAAAGCTCAAAGAGGTCGTCGAAGCGCATGCGGACGACATCGTCGCGGCTGTGCGACGGGATACCCGCAAGCCGGAGGGGGAGATTCGCATCACAGAAGTGATGAACGTGACCGCCAATATCCAGCGCAACATCGACAATCTGGACGAGTGGATGAAACCCACGGAAGTCACGCCGTCGCTGAATCCGAACGATGCGGCGCAGATCGTCTATGAGGCACGCGGTGTGTGCCTGATTCTCGGTC
Source organism: Gammaproteobacteria bacterium (assembly GCA_030430515.1). Taxonomy (GTDB): domain Bacteria; phylum Pseudomonadota; class Gammaproteobacteria; order Pseudomonadales; family Azotimanducaceae; genus SYFY01. Next base: position 3,145 of record JAUIKX010000192.1, read on the forward strand.
CCTGGAATTTCCCGCTCGGGCTGGTACTCGGGCCAGTGGCGGCTGCGATTGCCGCCGGCAACTGCTGCATGATCAAGCTGACCGACCTGTGCCCAGCTACCGCAAGCATTGCCACAACGATTATTTCGGAAGCGTTCGACGAGCAGGTAGCAGCGGTTTTCGAAGGGGACGTCAGTGTGGCTACGGCGCTGCTTCAGAAGCCGTTCAACCATATCTTTTTCACCGGCAGCACCCGTGTTGGAAAACTGGTCATGGCAGCCGCGGCGGAAAACCTGGCAACGGTGACGCTGGAGCTTGGCGGCAAGTCACCTGTTATCGTCGACGAAGGTGCGGACATTCAGAAGATCGCCGCCGATCTGGCCAACGCCAAGCAGTTCAATGGTGGGCAGGCGTGTATCTGTCCGGACTATGTGCTCATCAAAGACGAACACAAAGCTGAACTCGTTGAAGGCTTTGAGAAGTGCGTGAGGGAAAGCCTCTATACGGATGAAGGCCATATCAACAAAGAGGGGATCGCGCAGATCGTCAATGCTCAGAACTTTGCCCGCGTTAAAGAGCTGTTCGATGACGCGTTGGCTAAAGGCGCGAAGGTCGCAGTGGGTGGTGAGCTGGAGGAAAACGATCTGACCGTGCATCCGACCCTGCTGACCGACGTAACCGCCGATATGAAGATCATGCAGGAGGAAATATTCGCGCCGCTGATTCCCGTGATGAGTTGCGAGTCGTTGGATGACGCCATCGAATACGTCGAGGCGCACGACAAACCTCTGGCTCTATACATTTACAGCCCGGATGACGCCCGCATCGACAATGTCCTGAACCGGACATCTTCTGGAGGCGTCACGGTGAATGGCGTCTTCTCGCACTATCTGGAAAACCACCTGCCCTTCGGCGGCGTGAACCAGAGCGGCATGGGCAGTTACCATGGCTACTTCGGGTTCAAGGCGTTTTCTCACGAGCGGGCGGTCTACAGGCATATGGGTTAACTAGCAGGTGGAGGTAAGGTTATGAATACGATCGCGGAGAAGGATATGGACTCGAAACGTATTGAGGAGATCGACGAGAGCGATCCCGCGCTGTTTGAGAGTGAGCAGTGGCAGCCGGTTTTCGCCAGGCTGCGCAAGGAAGCGCCGGTGCACCTGTGTACCGCCAGCACGCAAAGCCCGTTCTGGTCGGTGACGACTCACGACCTGATCAAGCAGGTGGATTCGAACCATCGGGTGTATTCGTCCGAGGCCAACGGCATCACCATTCAGGACCCGCCGGCGCCGGAGGATATGCAGGATACCGATGTGGTCATCGAGAACTTCATCTCCCTGGATCAGCCCGAGCACGACGTTCAGCGAGCCACCGTGGCGCCAAGCGTTTCGCCGAAAAACCTGCAGAACTTCGAACCGCTGATCCGAGAGCGGGTAATCGACATTCTCGATCACCTGCCGGTGGGCGAAACCTTCAACTGGGTCGACCGCGTGTCGGTAGAGCTGACTGCCCGCATGCTCGCCACGCTGTTCGACTTTCCGTACGAAGACCGCCGCAAGCTCATCTACTGGTCGGACATCACCACCACCGTGCCAGAGCTCACCGGCGATACCGACCTGGATATGGCTGGTCGTAAGGCATCGCTCATGGAGTGTGCGGCGACGTTCATGGATTTGTGGAAGGAGCGGGCGGCGCAGGCGCCGAAGTTCGACCTCATCTCCATGCTGGCACATGGCGAAAACACCCGCGACATGATCAACCAGCCGATGATGTTTCTCGGCAACATTCTGCTGCTGATCGTCGGCGGTAACGATACAACGCGCAACAGCATCTCCGGCGGAGTTGTGGCGTTGAACCAGTTTCCCGACGAGTATCAGAAGCTGCGCAACAATCCGGCGCTTATCCCCAATATGGTGGCGGAGATGGTGCGCTGGCAAACGCCGGTGATTCACATGCGTCGCACTGCATTGGAAGATACGGAGCTCGGCGGTCAGGCGATCAAGTCGGGTGACAAGGTGGTGATGTGGTATGTGTCTGGCAACCGCGACGAGTCGGTGTTTCCAGACGCCGACCGGCTGATCATCGATCGTAAGAACGCGCGCAGCCACGTTTCTTTCGGCTTCGGCATTCACCGTTGCATGGGCAACCGGTTGGCGGAGATGCAGCTGCGGGTATTGTGGGAAGAGATTTCTCAGCGCTTTCACACCGTGGAAGTGGTTGGTGACGTGGTTCGGCTGCCCAATAATTTCATTCGCGGCATTGCCGATGTGCCGGTAAGGCTCATTCCAAAGTAAACCGAGGACCGCACAGCGATGCACGATATGCCGACGCCGCTCTACGATGAACGCATGCTCTATCATGTTTCCGATCTGGGCGGAGTGCCGAAAACCCGGGCCTGGGCGTTCAACGGCTGGCCCTCGGAGAGTATGTCTTGGAAGGAGTCCTGCTATATCCATGCCGGGCTCTCTGGACATACGCCCTGGGTGATTCGTGGGCCGGATGCCCTGGCATTCCTTCAGCGCGTGTGTCTGAACAGCTTCCAGCGCTATCCCATAGGCAGCATGAAGCATGCCGTGATGTGCAACGAGCAGGGCATTGTTACCGCGCACGGTATTCTGCAGCGCAAAGCTGAAGACGATTCGAATTCTGGGCGGGTACTCCCTGGCCTGCGATGGTGCTCGAGCAAGAGGGCGGCTGGAATGTCGAGGCCAGTTTTCGCGACGACTATCTGTTTCAGATCGCGGGTCCCGCTTCGCTGGCCGTGCTCGAGAAGGCAACCGGCGAAAGTCTGAGCGACATCCGATTTCTGCGTTTCCGCAATAGCCGGATCAACGGCACTCCTGTCGAGGTGGGGCGTATCGGCATGTCGGGTAACCTCGCGTACGAGCTGCGCGGGCCCATGGCAGATGCTCAGAAAATATACCAGTTCGTCTATGAGGTCGGACACGCGTTCGGTATGGAGCGCCTTGGCTGGGGAACCTATCTCGTCAACCATGTTGAGGGTGGTTTTCCGCAGTGCACCTGGACCTTCACCACCCCGCACGGGATGGATGATGCGCAGTCCCTGCAGGCGATGCATGCGGCATATCACGTCTCGGGTAGCGTTGATCCGAACGATCTTAGAGCCCGCTGCCGCACGCCGGTGGAATTGGGCTGGCACACGATGTGCCGATTCGACCACGACTTCATCGGCCGGGCGGCGCTCGAAGCGGAAGTGGCCCAACCACGCCGCACCATCGCCACACTGCGCTGGAACCCGGAAGACGTGCTGGACGTTCAGGCGTCTCTTTTCAAGCCGGGAACGCCTTACAAGCCCATCGACCTGCCGTATGCACCGAATGTCTGGCCTCAGGCCCACGCAGATCACCTGATGGAGGGCGGCAAAGCCATCGGCTACTCATCGGGCACGATCTACAGCCTCTATTTTCGCGAGATGCTGTCTATGGCATGCATCGATATGTCGGCTGCCCAGTTGGGTAACGAGGTCGAGGTGCTCTGGGGGGATCACGGCGGCGCGATCAAACCCATACGCGCAACCGTTGCACGGTTTCCTTATCTGACCGAAGGGCGCAATAGCGAAGTCGATCCGTAAGACTCGAGCCAGCGCATCCCTGCGCCATAATCTGGTAATGTCGGTCGTCATCAAGATTCACCTGGG
>JAUIKX010000193.1 GCA_030430515.1 Gammaproteobacteria bacterium
AAATGCACAGAACTGGCATTTGAAGTAGCAGATGTTGGTGTAGTTGATGTTGCGGTTGACGGCATAGGTGACCGTACCGCCGTTGGTCTTCTGCCGCAGTTCATCGGCGGCGCGAACCACGGCGGAAAAGTCATCGCCGCGCGCAGCAAACAGCCGCACGATGTCGCTTTCGCTCAGCAGTTCTTCTGCCGCAACCTTGTTGAGAATATCCCAGACATCCCCGCTCACGCGCTTGGGTTCGGTGATGACCGCTTCCAGCATCTCGGCCGGCGGTGGCGTCGGGTCTCCCGGACACCAGCTGTCGATGCGCGGGAACCCCTCCGCGTCGATGCGGCTGACGATGTTGTCGTGCAGGTCTTCGTGCACCCAGCGGTCGAGCTCCTGGGCGTAAGCCGGATAGATGGTCAAACGCTCGGTTAGGTACTTGCCCGCAATGGCCGTTTCCCGGGACAGCTCGTCGAGGTGCGGCCAGGGTGCTTCCGGGTTCACGAAGTCGGGCGTCAGCGGTGAAACGCCGCCCCAGTCGTTGATGCCGGCCTGAACGATCTGCTCCAGCACGCCCGGGCTCAGATTGGGTGGCGCCTGAATGCTCATGTGCGGTCCGAAGATCAGCCGGGCCACGGCAATGGTCCACAGAAGTTCGTTGAGATCGGGCTCGGGTGCCTGCGCCATTTTCGTCTCAGGCTTGGCGCGGAAGTTCTGCACGATCACTTCCTGAATATGGCCGTGGCGGTCGTGGGCGTCGCGAATGGCCAGCAGGGATTCCACGCGCTCCCGGCGGGTTTCACCGATGCCGATGAGAATGCCCGATGTGAAAGGCACGCCGGCAATGCCCGCCTGATTGAGCGTTTCCAGGCGCACAGCCGGCACCTTGTCCGGGGAGCCGTAGTGCGGCATACCCTTTTCCGTGAGACGTTCGGACGCCGATTCCAGCATGATGCCCATGGACGGCGATACTGCCTTCAGGTCCTCGAGCTCTTCAGCGGTAAGGTTGCCGGGGTTCAGGTGCGGCAGCAGGCCCGTTTCGTTCAGAACGGCGTGCGCCACGTGGCGCAGATAGGCGGTGGTGGATTCGAAGCCCATGTCGGCGAGCGCTTCGCGAGCCGCCTTGTATCGCAGTTCCGGCTTCTCGCCGAGCGTGAACAACGCTTCTTTGCAGCCGAGCTCCGCACCCTGACGGGCGATGGCCAGCACCTCTTCCACGGTCATGTACGGCGCTTTCACTTTGCGAGGGACCTGGGCGAAGGTGCAGTAGTGGCAGACATCCCGGCACAGGTGGGTGAGCGGGATGAAGACTTTCTTCGAGTAGGTGACGACGTTGCCGAAGCCGTTGTCGCGAAGTTCGGCAGCCACCTCGGCAAGTGCCCGGGTGTCATCTATCTCGGCGAGCTGCAGGGCCTCGGTATTGGACGGACGAAGGCCTTCACTGATCTGCTTCAGCAACGCATGCTCAGACATTGGGTGACTCAGTCCTTTCATCGGAAACGCTTTTATTATCAGTTGGTTGCAGGCGATCGGCTATACCCGATCGATCTAAGTATGTGCCGGTCTGCGTGTGGGGGCCGCACTCGAGCAGGGTCGACAGGTCGGCCGGGGTATCGATGTCGAGCGCAAAGCCGGGCAGTGGCACCACCCGTGGTGTCAGCCCCCGTTCGGCGGCTGCGTCCATGTGCGGTTTGAAGCTCTTGCCGTCGAAAATCAGCTCGATGGCGTCCACAGGGCTCAGCAGCAGACCGTTGGTGCCGACGTTCTCTCCGTCAGGCAACACGGTCACCGACTCGTGGGCCTGCACTGCCCGGTCCACATCGTCTTCGGTGATCAGCGGAACATCGGCCGGAACGATGAAGGCGCCGTCAGCATCGAGCTGTTCGTGGAGGTAGCAGGCCGCCTGCGTCAGCGCTTCCCGCAGGTCGGCATCAGGGCTTTCCGCGTAACGCTCCGTCCCGAATGCCTGCGACAGCGCGTCCGCTTCGGGTGTTCGCGATACGATGAGGGTGCCGCTCAGCTCCGTGGATCGGGCGAGACTCGTGAGCACGTCGCGCGCCATGGCCAGCATGAGGGAGCGCCGCTCCTCGACGGAGAGAACGCTCGCCAGCCTTTGCTTGGCGCGATCGAGGCTCTTGAGCGGTACGATCGCCCAGATATTTCTGCTTGGATTGTGCACGTTCAGTCAAAGGCCCGTACCACGGTTCGGGCGAGTTCAATACGATCGGCCAACGTTACCATGACCGTAGGTGCCACGACAGTTGGCACTGAAAGGGTGCCATCCAGCTCTGCATCGGAAGCATCGATGACGAATCGGTCGAGCCAGCCTGCATAGTGGCGGGCGACTGCCGCTGCCGTGCTGGGCACGCCGAGTTCGGCCATCATTTTGGCCGTTGGTCCTTTGATGGCGAGCCCCGCGACGATGGGCGATACGGCCACTGTGGGCAGCCGTTCCAGGTGGGCGCGCATGCCGGGCACGGCGAGTATGGGGTCTACCGAAACGAAGGGGTTCGACGGACAGACGATGACCCCGTCGCACTGCGCCAGCCACGCTTCGATCTGTGGGATCAGTCTGGCCTGGTCGGCACCGACGAAATCGAAACCGGTCACCTCCGGCTGGCAGCGGTCACGCACGAAGTAGTGCTGGAACGAAAGCGGGCCGTCAGCCGTGTGTACCGTCGTGCGTACCGGTTCGTCTGACATGGGTACGTATCGGTGCGTAATGCCGAAGCTCTGCGCGATAGCTTGCGTGGCTTCCGTGAGCGTTGCGCCGTTTCTCAGCATCTGTGAACGTACCACGTGCAGCGCCATGTCGCGGTCGCCGAGCTGAAACCAACTCTCGCCACCGAGCGCCTCGAGCGCTTCCAGAAAGTTCCAGCTTTCGCCCTGGCGTCCCCAGCCGAGCTCGGTGTTGTTTTCGCCGGCCAGTGTGTAGGTGAGCGTATCGAGGTCGGGGCAGATGGTGAGGCCGAGGTGCTCGAAATCGTCGCCGGTGTTGACGGCGATGAGCAATTCATCCGGATCCAGCACGTGCGCCAGTCCCAGCGCCAGTTTGGCACCGCCGACACCGCCGGTGAGCGCCAGGTAGCGCGCCATCAGCGGAACAGATCCTCTTCGATCGGACGGTTGATGTCTGCCGCACAGCCGGTGTGTTCGTCCGGTGGAAAGCCGCGCAGCACGGCGGCCGGAATCTTTTCGGTGGTTTCTCCCATGAGCAGGGTCGCCGCGGCGGCCATGGCGTCGGCGCGGTTGATCAGTGTGACCTTCAGGTCGCGGCCGTAAATGTCTGTGCCGCCGCGGTGATCCTCCAGCACTTCGATGCCGGCCGCGCCGATTGCGGCGCCAACCGTTCCCAGACGCCAGGGACGGTTGTGCGAGTCGGTGATGATGACGCCGATGTTTGCGCCGGTCGCTGCAAAGATCTGCGCTTTGAGAGCGGCGGCCGATGCATCCGGATCCACAGGCAGCAATAGCGCCGCCTCGCCCCCTTCGTGCTCGATGTTCGACTGGTCGATACCGGCGTTTGCGCCCACCAGACCGAGGTTGTGGCGCACGATGGTGACACCCGGCCGCTTGCGCATGATCTCTCTGCTCTCATCGAGAATGAGCTGGGCCAGACGAGGATCTTTGGCCGTCTCTTCCGCGAGCTTTTCGGCTTCCGGTGACGGCGTCACATCGGCAAGCTGCACGAGGCGACCCTCGGCTTTTGAAACGATCTTCTGCGCAACGCACAGCACATCGCCGTTGGCGAGGGTCAGGTTGGCCTCCGTGCAAGCGCTGAGAATCAGTTTGCACAGATCGTCACCGCTGCGGACCATCGGCAGGCCCGGCAGCGGTACGATTTCAAGACGCATCAGTGGTCCGCTTGACCGACGATCTTGATCCCGGAATGGGAGATATCGTGTTTGCGGTTGATCTGGATGAGGATGGATGTCAGCGCTTCCGCCGCAGCCGAGTTCTCGATGGGACCGGCATGCCAGCCGGTCATGCCGGCCTGCTCCACCAGCTCCATGACTTTGTCCCGCGCCGCTTTCTTGTTGCCGGCGATCAGCACGTCACATTCGATGGCCACGTCTTCCTGCAGCAGATGTGCGGCAATGTTCTGGAATGCTGTCACAACCATCACATCCTCGCCCAAGAGGTCCTGAGCGCGCTTGCCGGCACTGCCTTCGGGCGGCAGCTGCACGGTGCCGACCTTCGGCGGCACCAGCGGCACGGTGACGTCGATGAGAATTTTCCCGGAGAGTTCTTCGCGTACGTATTCCAGTGTGCTTAGCTGGTGTGCTGCGGGCACGGTCAGTACGACGATGTCTCCGGCGGCAGCGGCATCCTTGTTCTCCATGGCGTCAGCGGGCGTATCCGGACTGATCTTCTGCAGCGCTTCAACTGCGCTTTGTGCCTTCTCCAGCGTGCGAGAGCCGATGACGATCTTGTGCCCGGCCTTCGACCAGCGGATGGCGAGACCTGTGCCGAGGTCGCCCGTGCCGCCGAGGATGGCGATGGTTTCGTTGGCCATGTTCATTATCCCAGTTGACGAAAAACGCCGAATTATGCGGGTTCGGTGGGCGCTTGGCGAGCCGCTATACTGCTGGCCCGCGAGATCAGAAAACCCACAGGACACAGGCTTGAGAGCTGCGACAACGCTGACCGGTGCTGCGATCTGCCTCGCTCTGGCGTTGGTTGTGGTGCTCGATGCGCCTGGCCTTTCTGCTGGATGGCGTTGGGATGCAGCGAACCTGCTCGGCTTTGGAGCCTTTGCCGGGATGCTGCTTCTGCAGCTTCACACCGGCGCCAGATCCGGCGTGAAATCCCATGAGCGGTTGTCCTGGTTTGTCGTAGCGCTGCTGGCGACCCACGTGCTGTGGTTGCTCTTTGACGATCCGACGACGATCGAATATCTGAAGCTCAAAAGTCCGCCGTACATGCTGTCTGGCCTTGTGGCGACAGCACTTCTCCTGGTTCTGGTGTTCAGCGCCTTGCCCTTCTTTCGTAAACGCCTGTTCAGCCGCTGGTCGTCATTCCGCTGGCTGCACTGGTGGCTCGGTTGGGTCTGCGTGGGCCTTGCTGCGCACCATATTCTGGGGTCCGGTTTCTACGCGTCAGGATTGACCGGCGGTGTTGCGCTGCTCATCGTCACCGGTGCGATTTTCCTGCTGGCGCGCCGCCGCCCTCTGGATATCGCTTTTCCGGTTGTGCCGGTGCTCGTGGTTGGTGCCGGTCTGCTGATGCTCGTACTGGCAGGTGGTGCGGCGCTGCGCCAGGTACAGGTGGAGTCATCCGCCGCGCTGCCGCTGACGTTTTCCCATGCCGCCCACGAAGCAACGGGATGCCTCGTCTGCCACCATAATTTCGCCGATGGCACCGGTTCCGGGTTCTGTGTGGCGTGCCACAAGGAAGACCCGCTGCTGAATCCACACATCGAAGCGCATTTTCACGGGCTCTGTCGGGACTGCCATGTTGCGGAGCGTCTGGCGGACGAGCCGGCGGGGCCGGTGCGGCAGTGCGAAGCCTGCCACAGCCCGGACACACTGCCCTGAGCCCGGACAGGCTGGCCCAGATGCCTTAGTATTTCCTTTGCCAGTTCATTTCAACATCCACGGAGGCATGATGAGAACTCTGTTTTGTCTGGTCGCTTTGTCATTCGCAGCGTCCGGTTGGGCCGAGTGGTCGTTGAACGGCGAGGCGTCCAGCCTCGGGTTCGCGACCATCAAAGCAGGCAATGTCGGTGAGTCCCACGGGTTCGAGCGGCTGTCCGGCAGCGTTGCCGACGATGGCCAGGTGCAGGTCCAGATCGACCTGTCCAGCGTGGATACGTCCATCGATATTCGTGATGAGCGCATGCGCGAGTTTCTGTTCGAGGTGGCGACTTTTCCGAGGGCGACCCTGAGCACGGCTGTCGCTATGGCTGATTTTCTGGCGCTCGAGCCGGGCGGCGTGAAAAGCGCTCTGCTTGACGCAACGTTGTCCTTGCACGGCACCGAGCTGGGCCTGGCACTTCCCGTGAGCGTTTCCCGTCTATCAGATCACCGCGTCATGGTTGCAAGCGCGCGGCCGGTCATCGTGCACGCCGGTGCTGTGAATCTTGCAGCGGGTGTCGAAAAACTCAGAGAGCTGGCGGGGCTGCCGGCCATCAGCGAAGCGGTCCCTGTGTCTTTCGTCCTGGTGTTCGACGAGGTGGTGGCTGCACCGACGCTGAAAATCTCAGATGCGCGCATGCGTATGCCGATCGGGGCTCAGGATAAGACCGTGGCCTATTTTTCAGCCACCAACACGGGCACTGAGCCCGTCGTGCTGAAGTCTGCGACCACCAGTGCAGCCCGGGCTGTGGAGCTGCACACCAACGTCAGAACCAACGGTATGGTGCGTATGCGTCGCCTGAAGGAAGTCGTTGTCGCGCCAGGTGAAACCGTGGAGTTTGCACCCGGCGGACATCATCTCATGGTGTTCGGTGTCCGTGAGCTCGAAGAGGAAGTGACCGTTACACTGATTGACGAACGTGGTGGTCGGCTGGATGTGCCGTTTCGCGTTTTCAAGCTGGGCGGTGGCGGTTGAACGCAGAAGCGGCGATCAAGCGTATTGAAGCGCAGGGTTATGTTCTGCTCGAGGGGGTCATTGCACCCGAACTCGTGGAGGCGCTGAAAAACGCTCTGATCGAACTCGAAGCAGCAGAGGGTACGCAGCCGGGCGGCAACCGTTTCGAAGGCAGCCGCACCATCCGCATCTACAATCTGCTGGCCAAGCATCGCGTTTTCGAAGAAGTGCCCGTGCACCCGGCGGTG
>JAUIKX010000194.1 GCA_030430515.1 Gammaproteobacteria bacterium
CCGACGGCGACGGTGATGGTGCCGCAGATACCGACTCGGGCGCTGTGTCCAACGAGGTCTGCACACCCCGCTCGGTTGCGCAGAACCGATACACCATAGCCCTTGCGGCGACCGCCGCCGGCTTCACCCTGACCGCCACGCCTCAGGGAAGCCTCGCAGATGATGGCTTCATGACTCTGGATGACGCCGGCAACCGAGCCTGGGATCAGGACAACAGCGGCAGCATCGGCAGCGGTGAAAACACGTGGGAGCAGCAGTGAGTCACCGCCAGCGAGGCATGTCGCTGGTGGAGATGCTGATTGCGCTAGCAGTCGCTTCTGTGCTGATCGGTATCGGCGTCCCTGCATTCAACGGATTCGTCGATCAGCAACGTCTGACAACGCGCACCAACGACCTGATCGGGGCGATCGCCTACGCGCGAAGCGAAGCGGTGAAGCTGGGCGGTGTCGTCAGCGTCGTCGCGGCAGCGCCAGACAGCGATAACGAGTGGGGCGGTGGGTTTTGTGTGGCGGTCGGAGCGCCGGCCAACTGTACGGGCACCGTTCTTCGGCAGTTCGATGGCTCCGAAGCCGTGACGCTCGATGCAGTTGATGCGCTCAATGATGTCAGCACGCTCAGTTTCAATGCCCGCGGACTTCTCGTCGGCGGTGGCGCTGGCAGCATTCAGGTCTGCAGCGCAGATACAGACGTGACCGACGGCCGCGCCATCGTCGTGAGCATGATCGGTCGCACCAACGCGGAGAGCCTGACATGCGGCGGATGATCAACAGCAGAAGAAATCGTGGCTTTTCGCTGATCGAGCTTCTGGTTGCGGTGCTTGTCATGGGCATCGGCGTGTTGGGCATCTCTGCTCTGCAGCTGGTGAGCATGCAGAACAACCGTGCTGCGCTCCAGAGGGCAGAGGCTGTGCAACTGGCCTATGACGTGCTCGACAGAATTCGAGCCAACCCTCTTGGCGCGCCTGTGGGCCAGCCCTACCAGATCGATATGGGAGACTTTCCCGGAGCGGTGGTGGATTGCACGGCCAATACCTGTACGCAGGCGCAGATGACGCAGTTCGATCTCGGAGTGTGGAAGTGCACGCTCGGAGATTTCCACGATGAGGACATCTGTGGGGAGCTGCGCGAGGATGGCGCGCTCGCCTCGGAAGACGATCAACCCGGCCTCCCGGAAGGCGACGGCTCCATCGCCGTGAACGGTAACGGTGTGATCACGGTCGTCGTGCGATGGGCCGAACGTGGCAACCAGACCAGAAATGTGACCGTGAGCAGTCAGGGGTAGGTGTTGATGCGAACTATGAGACACAGATCGTCACGGAGCCGTGGGTTCTCGCTCATCGAGCTGATGCTGGCTCTGGCACTGGGCCTGGTGATCACCGCTGGCATCGTGCAGCTCTTCGTCGGTAACAATCAGACATACCGGGTTCTGCAGGGGCAGTCGAGGCTGCAGGAAGGTGCGCGCTACGCGCTGGATTTCATCTCGGAAAGTGCGCGCGCTGCGGGATATTTCGGGTGCGATCCAGATGAGGACAAGCGATGGCATACGCTGAACGCGGGTGCGAACTGGGCCAACCTGTTCGAGATCGATATCCGTCAGCCGGTGGCTGGATTCGAATACACCGGAGGTGGCGGCTCTGATGTGAACAGCTGGACCCCTTCCGCTGTCATCCTGCCGCGTTCCGGAGCGAGTACCACCACGCCGATACCAGCCAACGGCATCGACATGTCCACTGTGGCTCCGGAAACCGACATTCTCGCACTCCGCCGGGTGGATATTCCCGGCGAACGCATCGCGGCGATCGTGCAGCCGACAACGACGCCCATCGCGCTCATCGATGACGGTGAGCACAACTTCGCCGAAGACGATTTCGCGGTCATCGGCAACTGCGAGCAGGCGACGGTGTTCCGCATTACCGGCGTGGGCAACGCCTTTGGCAACGTGACGCTCGACTGGGACGACGGCGTCGGCGCCGGCATCGCGCTCTACCAGAACGCTACCGGCGCTACGTTGTCTGCCGACGGCATACCGTTCGGCTCCGCCACCGACCCGCAAGGCTCCGCGGTGTCGCGAATCACCACGGACATCTACTACATCGCCGACGGCACCGGTACCAACAACTTCGGCCAGACACCGTTGTCTCTGTGGCGCAAATCCGGGCTTGCCGCGCCGGTAGAGCTGGTTGAAGGGGTGCGTGATCTGCAGGTCTGGTACGGCGTCGATACAACGCCGGCCAACGACAACGATACGCCGAACACCTACGTGACGGCAGATGCCATCAACGCCACCGATGTGATCCGTGCCATACGGGTACAGATAGAAGCCAGCACGGTGGATGTGGTGACCGACAACGAGAATGACGAGCCGTCCACACGCACGTTCAGCCAGACCATCAGCTTGAGGAACATGGGGTAGGCCATGAGATACATGCAGAGCAAACAGACCGGCGTGGCACTTTTTATCAGCCTCGTGCTGCTTCTCGTGCTCACGATTGCCGGAGTGTCGGCGGTGCAGACCACGACGCTCGAAGAGCGTATGGCGCGTAACTCACATGACTCGATGATCGCCTTTCAATCGGCGGAGTCGGCTCTGCGCCAGGCAGAGGACTGGATGGAAAACAACGTCAATTCTGTAGCGCTTTTTACTGACGCAGGCACCAACGGACTGTGGACGGTCGCAGACTTCGACGAAGACGAGCGGTGGGCGGACGAGGCGGTCTGGAATGGCGGCGGCAGTGTGCAGGTTGCCGTGGATGTGCCGGATGTGGCAGCGCAACCACGCTACATCATCGAATGGCTGGCGACGGTGGAGCGCACGGAAAGCGGCGTCATGCTCAACAGTTCTTATCAGTCGGTGCTCGATCGCATCGAAGTGTTCCGCATTACGGCCCGCGGGGTTGGCGGCTCGGCCAATTCGCAGGTCATTCTGCAGAGCACCTACGGAATGATTTTATAGACCACGCCCGGAAGTCGTGCGCACGTCAGATGCGCGTGCGGGCAGAGGAGAAGCAAATGTCCAGAACGTTAAAGACACTCACGGGTCTCTACCTGATGCTCTCAGGGTCGCTGGTCGTGGCGGCACCACCGGTGGCAACGCCACCTGCCGCATCGACCTCGGCTCAATATTCACGGACACAGATCCGGGCGATGTGCTCACGTTCGATGTGGTCAGTCAGAGCGGTGACCTGGCGTTTACGCCGGACGTTGACGAGCTCACTGGCTGGGTTACTTTCACGACGGTGCCGAATGTTTCGGGCGCGCAGGAAATCGTCTTCCAGGCGAAAGACACGACTTCCGACACAGCCACCTTCACCCTGAGCATCACCATCGACGGCAACGATGACGTTCCGGTGGCAGTGGACGACTCTGCGACGATCGATGAGATCGACCCGGGCGAAGAGGGCTCGGTGATCATCGACGTGCTCGCCAACGACGATATCGCAGACGGTCCGGCAGAGATTACGATTTACGGCGTCGACTGGCCGGCCGGCGCGACCCCGCCGCAGTTCACGAATGTCTCGGAATCCCCGGCAACCACCCAGGTCGACGAAGGCGGTGTCGAGATTACGCTGCCCAACGGCTACCTGCTGCTGCTCGACGACAACACCATAGAATACACACCCAAGGCTAACTTCTCGGGCCTCGACTGGTTTACCTACCAGGTGGAAGATGTGGACGGCGACACAACGACGGCCACTGTGACCATCAGCGTAGTTGCTGACAATGATCCGCCGAGGGTTTGGGGCACCTACGAGTACACGGTGAACCAGGGCAGCTTCCTTTCGGTGGACGGACCTGGCGGACTGCTCTCCAAGACCATCGATGATGATGGCGACTCGATGCAGGTGACCCTCATTACGCCGCCAACGGTTGGAACACTCAGCCTAAACAGCAGCACCGGTGCATTCACCTTCACACCGCCTGCGAGCTACGGCGAAGCTGGAGATCCGCCAATTACCTTCGACGTGCAGTACAACGACCTGCCCATCGCCGGTGATGATTCATCCGCCGTTGCAACGGTGACCATCGTGGTCGATCCGGACGATGACGAGATCGAAATCGATCCGCCGGGAGAAGTCTCGCAGATCTTCGATCTGGCCGACGTACCCCTGGAAGATGCTGTGAGCGCCGAAGCCAACGTGCTGGTGGTCATGGACGACTCCGGATCCATGGACTGGGGGGTGATGACGCCTGGGCCCAGCAACCTCTTTCTCATCAACAACTCCTCGGTGCGGGATCGCCGTCGTGTGCGCTCGTACGGCCGATATTTCGGCTACACGAACGATGTTGCAACCAACGACTATCGCTTCACCTACACGGCCATTCCGGCGCAGGAGAGCCTCGACAGCGACCCGGACTTCGCCAACGAAAATTACGGCGTGTGGCGTGCCTGGAACCCTCAGTACAACACCATCTATTACAATCCGGAGTATTTCTACGAGCCCTGGGTGGGACTCGGGCGTGACGGCCAGGAGTTTCCGAATGCGAATCCTTCGAGAGCTCAGCTCGACCCTTACGACGGTCGCAATCGCTGGCTGAATCTCGTATCCGAGAACTCCACGTACCTGTCCCGCAACGTGCCCGTCACGAACAACGTACGGAGCGGCCGCAAGAATGTCAGCAACACCGGCGTGCACTATGCGCACTACTACACGACCACTGCGCCCGAAGGCACGCTACCCGGGCCCAACGACATGGGCCAGCGGATCGACATCCGTGCGAACTACACACTGAACGATGGAACCGTACTGCCGTTTTACCCCGGTAGTGAGGAGCGCGTCGACTGCGCCGTAGACGACGGGAATCCGCTGACCTGCACCTACGAGCAGGAGATCCAGAACTTCGCCAACTGGTTCACCTATTACCGGGTTCGTGAGTATTCCGCCAAGGCGGCACTCGGCCGGGCCATTGCCGGTGCATCCAATCTGCGCATGGGATATTCGGTGCTCAACCAGACCAGTCAGCGTGAGCGCATCGAGAGTCTCAACGCGTCATTCCGGATTGGCCACAAGCGCGATCTGTTGCACCGGCTGTACACCGTACCATCCAATGGCGGTACGCCACTGCGGCGGGCGCTCGATCGCGCGGGCCGCACCTTCGAGTGCGTCGGCGGCAACGCCTTTTTTACCAGCGGCAGCTCGCCCGGCAGCTTCAACTGTCCTGTGTCTGCGGCTCCCCAGGGAGAGTGCCAGAACAACTTCACGCTGCTCTTCTCTGATGGTGAGTGGAATGGTGGTTTCAGCATCACCAATCACGACCACGCGAGCATCGGCAACAATACGCAGTTCGATGGCGGCCGCTATGCGGATGGCTGGTCGTCGACACTCGCAGACATCGCCATGCATTACTACGAGCGCGATCTTCATCCGGATCTCGCCAACGGTGTTCCAACGACCGAGCGCGACCGGCTCGGCGCGCCTTTGAGTGCGTTCACCGAAGAAGGCGAGCTGATGCATCAGCATATGAAAACCTTCACGGTTGGCTTTGGTCTGACCGGCAGCATCGATCCGGCGGACGTGCCGACCAACTACGCCCAGAGCTTCTCATGGCCGCGGCCGACTTCCAGCTCAGAGGCCAAAATCGACGACATGCTGCACGCTGCGGTCAATGGCCGTGGACAGTTTCTTTCCGCCAATAACCCCGTACTGCTCAGCCGGGTTTTCCAGGATGCGTTTGCGGAATTTGCTGACAGTTCGGTATCTGTATCGGCCGTTGCGTTCAACTCGACAGCACTGCGCGAAGACACCGTTGAGTATCGTGGCTTCTTCAACCCGAAGTTTCACAACGGTGATCTCAGGGCGCTATCCGTGGACGCGGCCAACGGCGTCGTAGACTCAGAAAACCCGATCTGGAGAGCCGCTGTTCAGATGGATGGTCTGAATCCGAGCACGCGACTTGTCCTGACCTTCGACGACAACACCAATAGAGGCAAAGCGTTTACCTGGTCGACACTCAATTCCGATCAGCGGGGTGTGCTGAACCGCGACGAAGTGGACTGGTTGCGCGGTGTGCGGGATGACGAAGAGCCAAACGGCATACTGCGTGCACGCCAGCAGACGGAAGGTCTGCTGGGCGACATCGTTCACTCAGCACCTGTGTTTGTTGGCGCACCGCGCGGTTTTCGTCGCGATCAGGCACCTTATCCCACCGGCGATCTGTACTCCAGCTACGTTGACGCTCAGCAGTCACGGCGGCGTATGGTATACGTCGGCGCCAACGACGGCATGCTGCACGGCTTCGATGCCGGTACGAGCGGTAACACCGGCACAGGTGACGAAATGGTCGCGTTCGTTCCCAACAAAATCATCGACGATTCCCAAAACTGGGCGAACCGGCTGGATCAGTTGACCTCTCTGGTTTATGCGCATCGCTTCTTCGTGGATCTCACGCCGACGGTGGAAGATGTCTATATGAAGCCGAACGCCTCTACGAGCAGCAAAGACTGGACGACCATTCTTGTCGGCGGTCTTGGTGCGGGCGGTAAAGGCTACTTTGCCATGAATGTGACCGATCCCGACAACTCGTACTCATCGGTCAGCAACTTGAAGCGGCGACACATCAGGAGCCAGGCCACGGATACACCGATCAACTCCCCAAGCACAACCCACATCGCCTGCAGTCCTACGGCGGCCCCCATGCCGGTCAGTCCCAGCAGCAGCCAGCCGGACTCGCCTGTCGCCCGGGCGGAAAAGGCAGCGGCCCAAAACCCCAGCTTCTTGCCGGCCGCGTAATAGTCCCGCAGGTCCTT
>JAUIKX010000195.1 GCA_030430515.1 Gammaproteobacteria bacterium
CTGCCTGTGAGCACCGCCTGCTCCACGGCTTCGGTTTTGAGCGTGTCTTCGAAGCGAATGAAACCCTCGTCCTTCAGCCAGTTCAGGGCAGCGAAACAGGCCAGATAGCGGTTGCTGTGCAGGCCGAACTCGTCCGGCTCTTCCTCGCGATACACATCTTCGACGAACAGCGTATGCGGCCGTGGGAAGACGCTGGCCAGCTGCACCAGCGCTCTGGCGACATCGCGACAGAAGTCGTCGATATTGAGAGAGGCCGGCGGCGCGCTCGTATCCGGTGTCTGCTGTTCCGTCACTGCTTGTAAGATTCGAGGAAATGTCCGATACGGCCGATGGCCTCGCGCAGATCCTCCTCGTGAGGCAGAAAGACGATGCGGAAATGGTCCGGCTCCGGCCAGCTGAAGCCCGAACCATGCACGACCAGCACTTTCTCTGCACGCAGGAGATCGAGCACGAACTGCTCATCGTTCGTAATGTTGAAGCGCTTCGTATCGATGTGCGGAAATAGGTAGAGCGCACCTTTCGGCTTGAAGCATGAGATGCCCGGGATGTCGTTCAAGGCCTCCCACGCCGCGTTACGCTGCTCAAAGAGCCGCCCACCCTGGTGCAGATAGGGCTCGATGCTCTGATAGCCGCCGAGCGCCGTCTGCACCGCGTGCTGGGTCGGCACGTTGGAGCAGAGCCGCAGAGAGGCGAGTATGTCGAGACCTTCGACGAAATCCCGGGCTCGCTGCTTGGCGCCGCTGACGACCAGCCAGCCCGTACGGAATCCGGCCACCCGATAGGTTTTCGAGAGCCCGTTGAGCGTCATGATCAGGAGATCATCGGCCAGGCTGCCCACCGGAATGGCTTTGGCATCGTCGTATACGATCTTGTCGTAGATCTCGTCGGAGAACACGACAAGGTCGTGCTCGCGGGCGATCTCCAGCATCGCCAGAAGGGTTTCGCGGCTGTATACGGCGCCCGTGGGGTTGTTCGGGTTGATGATTACCAGGCCCCTGGTGCGCGGGGTGATGAGCGAGCGGAGATGGTCGAGATCCGGCTGCCACTCGTTGCTTTCATCGCATCGGTAGTGCACGGCGCGGCCACCGCACAGTGTTGCCGCCGCAGTCCATAGCGGAAAATCCGGTGCCGGAATCAGAATTTCGTCGCCATTTTCCACCAGCGCCTGCATGCCCATCATCACCAGCTCCGATACGCCGTTGCCGATGTAGACGTCTTCGATATCAACGCCGGGAATACCGATCTGCTGGCAGTACTGCATCACCGCTTTGCGCGCAGAGAAGATGCCTTTCGAATCGCTGTACCCCTGGGAATTGGGAATGTTGTGGATCACGTCCCGCAGGATTTCCTCCGGCGCCTCGAAGCCGAATGGGTGCGGATTGCCGATGTTGAGCTTGATCACCCGGTGGCCTTCTTCTTCCAGACGGTGCGCTTCGTGCATCACCGGTCCGCGGATGTCGTAGCAGACGTCGTCTAGCTTGCTGGACTTTCTGATACTTCTGCCAGAGCGCGCGCCGAGCGGGGTGACGTTGGGGTTATCTGCTGTAGGAGAGGGGTCTTTGGAGGACATGTTTGGGTTCTCTATTAGAGCGCCTTAGAATCAGGCGCTAACAGTTTGATTTTAGCAGGATGAGCATGACGACTGAATCAGGATCGAAAATGCAGAAAAGTGATGAGGAGTGGCGGGAGACGTTGTCGGACGAAGAGTTCGAGATCACCCGCAATGCAGGCACGGAACGGGCTTTCACCGGCATCTACTGGGACACCAAGACGCCTGGCATCTACCGCTGCAAATGCTGCGATACGCCGCTGTTTGATTCCGAGACCAAGTATGACTCGGGGTCCGGTTGGCCGAGCTTTTACGCGCCGATCAGCGACGATGTGGTCACGGAGCATGAAGATACCAGCTACGGCATGCGCCGCATCGAGGCGCGCTGTGCGGCCTGTGATGCGCACCTGGGGCACGTTTTCCCCGATGGCCCCAATCCCACCGGCTTGCGCTACTGCATGAATTCGGCATCGCTGAACCTGGAAGAGAAGGAGTAACCGTATGCATCCAGGCATCTGGGCAGAGCAGTCGCCCGATAAAGTTGCTTATGTCATGGCCGGCAGCGGCTTCGAAGTCACCTACGGGGAGCTCGAAGCCCGGGCCAACCAGGGCGCGCAGCTCTTCCGGTCGCTGGGTCTGAAGCGCGGCGATCACATCGCCATACTGCTGGAGAACCACCCCCGTTTTCTGCAGATTGCCTGGGCCGCGCAGCGCGCCGGGCTCTACTACACGGCGATCAGCTGGCGTCTGCAGGAAGACGAGGTGGCCTACATCGTCGGCAATTGCGAGGCAAAGCTGTTCATTACCTCCCACGCCCGCAGAGATGTGGTCAGCTCCCTCGTTGAGCGGCTCGAAGGCGTTGAGCACTGCTACATGCTGGACGACGTCATCGATGGCTTCGAAGCATGGGAGGCCGCCATCGCCGAGCAGCCGGAGACGATGATCGACGACCCCAGCGAGGGAACGCCGATGCTTTACTCCTCGGGTACCACGGGTTATCCCAAAGGCATCAAAAAGCCGCTATCAGAGGAACCCTACGGCGCGGATGTCGGCCCGAACCTGGCGGGGCTCCTCTGGCAGATGGACGAAAACTCCACCTACATCTCTCCGGCACCGCTGTATCACGCCGCGCCGCTCAATTTCGTCATGGGAGCGATCCGCCACGGCACGAAAATCGTCGTCATGGAGCACTTTCACGAGGTAGAGGCGCTGGCGGCGATCGAAAAGTACAAGGTGACGCATGGCCAATGGGTGCCGACGATGTTCGTGCGCATGTTGAAGCTGCCTGCAGAGGAGCGGATGAAGTACGACGTCAGCACGCTGGTGTGTGCCGTCCATGCCGCTGCACCTTGCCCGGTGCCGGTAAAGGAGCAGATGATCGACTGGTGGGGCCCCATCCTTTGTGAGTATTACGCGGGCACCGAAGCCAACGGTTTTACCCACATCAATTCACATGAATGGCTCACGCATAAAGGTAGTGTCGGTAAGTCGCTGGTGGGCGAACTGCACATCTGTGATGACGAAGGGGAAGAAGTACCCACAGGAGAAACCGGCACCGTGTTTTTCGGCGGTGGCGGTGAGTTCGAGTACTACAACGACGAAGAAAAAACCCGCTCATCCCGGCACGCGAAAGGATGGAGCACGCTTGGAGACGTCGGTTACGTCGACGAAGAGGGTTATCTGTACCTCACTGACCGGAAAAATTTCATGATCATTTCCGGCGGCGTGAACATCTACCCGCAGGAGGCCGAGAACATCCTCATTACCCATGACGACGTGGTGGACGTTGCCGTATTCGGTGTGCCGAACGCAGACTTCGGTGAAGAGGTGAAGGCGGTGGTTCAGCCGCGTGATATGGGGTTGGCTGGTCCTGAGCTCGAGCTTGCGCTCATCGAGTACTGCCGTGAGCGGCTTTCGCATGTGAAGTGCCCGCGCAGCATCGATTTTCGTGAGGAGCTGCCGCGTCATCCCACCGGCAAGCTCTATAAACGGCTCCTCAAGGATGAGTACTGGAAGGACGCCGGCGCTTAGTCCGCCCGGTCTTCCATCAACGGTTTTTCAGGAGGTTGGCGGGAGAGTACTGGTCGGTAAGAACGCGGGCAGATTCGTCCCAGTCCTTCCTGCCGGCCAGGTCTTTCACGTAACGCCGGATGGGCACGTTGTAGGGCTTCAATAGGCGTTGCAGCTCTGCCGCCCTGGGTTTGAGAACGTCGGTGTCCTCCGGCAGACCGGCTGGCCGCGCGAGGATGACGCGGTTGGCGCTCTGCCAGATTTTGAAGTTGTAGAACGTTCCGAACACATCGGCGTACGTCGCGGACTCGTGGTCGTAGAGATCGCTGACGGCGAATGTGTTGGCAGCCAGCACACCACGTTCGGTGAGCATCTGCCGGTTGTCCTCCAGATACTCCCGTGTCATCAGGTGTTCGGGAATGTACTCGCCGTTGAACGCGTCGAGCAGAATGAGATCGTATCGCTGGCCCTTCTTCTTTGCCCGTCGGGTGAACACACGCGCATCCTGCTCATACACGCGCAGGCGCTCATCGCTCGTAAAGCCGAAGTACTCCCGCGCCATGCGGACCACGGCCGGGTCGATCTCCACCACGTCGATGATCGCCTGCGGATAAAGCTCGTGCAGTGCCGTGGGAATGGTGCCACCACCCAGGCCGATCATGAGGACGCTCTCAGGTTGCTCAACGAGGAGCAGGGCGGCCATCATCATTTTCGTGTAGCTGAACTGCATTTCCTGAGGGTTGCGGGTGTCTATGCACGACTGATTACGCTGGTCGCGTCGCACGCTGAACTGAAGGCAGATCTTCGCCCGATCTTTGACCACGTGAATGGTCTGATAGAGAGAGCGTTCCTTGTGCACCACGCGGCCTGCCGCCTGCGTTGGAAAGGATGTCAGGAAGCATGTTAGAAAGAGCACGCAGCAGACCAGGAGGTTTCTCATGTCGCGCGGTTACCGATGTATCCCAGCGCTGCCAGCAGGAGCAAAGTGCCGGCCAGCCCGGTGAGTATCGTGTCGATCTCGAACCAGAGCACGAAGTAGAAGGAGGTCATGAGTGTGCCGAGCGCACTGCCGAGGGTGGACACGAAATACAGCCTTCCGGCCACTTCGCCCGAGCGATGCGCGGTCTCGACAAGCAGTCGAACGCTATAGGGGGAGATGAAGCCCAGAGTGACCGTGGGCAGGATGAAAAGAGTAGATGCCGCCACGAGCGAGCCGTAGCGCGGATCTTCGATCCTGTCGAAGACCCACTCCATGAGCGGTTCAGCAAAGTAGACCAGCGGATAGAGCAGCACTGCCGCGATGAGAAACAGGCTGGCGAATTTCGAAAGGCTCGGGGCATGAAGCGACAGCCGGCCACCGCCCAGGTACCCCAGCGACAGAGACAGCATGAATATGGTGATGATGCTGCCCCACACATAGATGTCGCTGCCGAAATACGGCGCAAGCACGCGGCCGCCGAGCAGCTCCAGCGCCATGATGACGAAGCCGCCGATTCCGGCGAGCAGGTAGATCAGTGCTGAACGCAAGTCGGCTACTTCTTTTCAGGCTTTTTCTCGGGAAGGGTTTCGACGGGCAGACCGGCTTCCTTCCAGCCTCGAAACCCGCCTGCGATGTGGCACACTGGCTCGAGCCCCATGTCCTGGAGTGTTTTTGTACTCAATGCAGACCGCCAGGCGCTCTGACAGTAGAAAACGAAACGCTTACCGCTGCCGAATACGTCTTTGTAGTAGGGGCTCTCCGGGTCGATCCAGAACTCCAGCATGCCTCTCGGTGCATGAAATGCGCCCGGTATGCGGCCTTCCCGCTGCAGTTCGCGGATGTCCCGAATGTCGACGAACTGCACGTTGTCATCGTCGAGCCATTGCGCGGCATCGGTTGGCTGCACTGTTTCGATCTCTGCTTCAGCCTGGCGGATCAGATCTTTGTGGCTGACTTTCAGCATGGTGATTCCCCACTCCTCGAGAGCGGTGATTCTACCCGTGATAGCGGGGTTCTGGTACGTGTCTGCGAACCTGCCAACCACCGAGCGCCAGAAAGAAAATGGATATGGCGAAAACCGCCTCATAGCCGAATCCTGCGGCTATGAAGCCGGCGGCCAAGGTGGCCACGGTGCCGATGAGCTCGGAAGACGAGTTGGCTATGGCGATCCGCATGGGCAGGTCGGCGCGCTGGCCGAACTCGAGTACCAGGTTCGTTGACGACACCTGGAAACCCTGGCTGGCAGCACCGATACCGATGAACACTACGCTCGTGAGCCAGAGACTTTCGCTCGCGAGCAGCAGCAGGGTGGAAAGCACCCAGAGCGCAATGCTGGCCAGGTAGACGAGCCGAAAGCCGAAGCGGTCTGCCAGCATGCCCCAGAGCAGATTCGAAACGTTGCCAGCCAGCGTGAAGGCGATGGTCAGTACGGCCAGGTTGGTGCCGCTGAGGGCAAGGTGCTCGGCGGCGAACAGAATATAGAAGGGCATGGCCAGGCGGCCTGCGGTGGCAAGCGAGCGGGCGATGACGAAACGACGGAACCGTTTGTGCTCGGCGAGCATCACCGGAATGCGCGACCAGACGTCTCGGAGCGGGGTGCGGGTACGCATGGATGGCGGTTCAGGCTCCTTCATGAAAAGAAGCGTTGCCAGTCCGGTGGAAGTCAGAACGAACGCCACCAGGAAGATCTGTGAGTAACCCTCGACCGACGGGTCGCTCCCTAAGAAGTAGCGGCCGCCGATGTAGGCCACGGCGGCGGAGGTGATGCCGGCCGTGAAGTTGCGCAACCCCTGAAGCCGGCCGCGCTTGCTTACAGGGATCACTTTCGACATGAGAAACTGAAACACCACCCCCTGCATGCCCTGGAACATGCCGAATGCCACGAGCGCGAGCAGTATGACGATGAGCGCCAGGTCCGGTTCCAGCAGGAAGCCGGCCAGCGCGATCACCAGCACGAACAGCCGGGTCAGGGTGCCGATGACCATGGCGGTGCTGAGCACCCGCAGCCGGTGCTCGACGATGTTGGCTGCAAAGAGCGGCGTCGCAGCCATTCCGAGAGACTGAGCCGCCAGCGCCACGCCAACCAGTATGTCCGAATCCGATAGAAGGAGAATGTAGGCTGGCAGAAATGTCGGTGCGTTGAGGAGTCGGAAACCCGTCTGCCCGAGCATTCCGTGCACCAGATGAACGACGA
>JAUIKX010000196.1 GCA_030430515.1 Gammaproteobacteria bacterium
CCGTGTTCTGCCTTCCGGTGAGGAGGCGACAGTTTCGGAGATTATTCTCTACGAGGACAAGCTCAAGCACGCCGAAGCCGGTCAGGCTGTGACGATCACACTCGACCGCGAGGTCGATATCTCTCGCGGCGATGTGCTTGTCAGTTCGCAGTCCCCCTGCGAGGTGTCGGATCAGTTCGATGCATCGGTGGTCTGGATGGATGGTGAGCATGGTTTTGTCGGCCGCTCCTACTGGCTGATGATGGGTACCAACCGCGTCAACGCGACGGTTACCGACATCAAATTCAAGTACAACATCAATACCCTCGAAGAGCTGAACAGTCGCGATCTGACGCTCAACGATATCGGCAGGGTGACGCTCAGTTTCGACAAGGGCGTTCCTTACGAGATCTACAACGAGTGCCATGGTCTGGGTTCGTTCGTGCTCATCGACCGCTACAGCAACCACACAGTTGCAGCGGGCATGATCAATTTCGCCCTGCGACGCGCCACAAACGTGCACCGCCACAAGCTGACGGTGGATCGTGCTGCGCGTGAGAAGCTTAACGGCCACAAGGGCCGCATCGTCTGGCTGACGGGTCTGTCTGGTTCCGGTAAGTCGACCATCACCAATGCGGTGGAGCAGGCGCTCCACGCTCAGGGCGTGCGCACCTATGTGCTCGATGGCGACAACGTGCGTCACGGCCTCAACCGCGATCTGGGCTTCACCGATGCGGACCGGGTGGAAAACATCCGCCGGATCGCCGAGGTAGGCAAGCTCATGGTGGATGCCGGGCTCGTGGTGCTCACGGCGTTTATCTCGCCGTTCCGCTCCGAGCGTGACATGGCCCGCTCGCTGTTCGAGGACGACCAGTTCAAAGAGGTCTATCTCGATGTGCCGCTGGACGTGGCGGAAAGCCGCGACCCGAAAGGTCTTTACAAGAAGGCCCGCCGTGGTGAGCTGCCTCACTTCACCGGTATCGACAGCCCTTACGAGGTGCCCGAGACCCCGGACCTGGTGATTCCGACGCATGAAATGAGTGTGGAGGAGTGCGCAGCCAAGGTGCTGGAGATGCTCGACAGGGCGTAAGCCCAGCTTCCGGTGTAGTCTGTGCCTGGCACAACTACACCGGAGCTACCATGATTGTTGGTATTCACCACGTCGCGATCGGCACGCCAGATCTGGACGCCGCGCTCGAATTCTACCGTGACGGCCTGGGTTTCGAAGTGGTGCAGGAGAGCGACTGGCACCTTGATAACCCGTTGGCCGACCGTGCGGTAGGCCTTTCCGGCACATCGGCACGAATGGCCATGTTGAAGGCGCCGAACGCATTTCTCGAGGTGTGGGAATACCGTGAGCCGAAACCTCGCGATCTCACTTCTCTGCCGAGCGATCTCGGCTATCCCCATTTTTGCCTGCAGGTGCAGGACATCCAGTCGGAGTTCGAACGGCTGCAGAACCTTGGTATGCAATTTGTCGCTGATGCGCCTGTTGATTTTGGTCCGGCATCTGCGGTTTACGGGCGGGATCCGTTCGGCAACGTCATCGAGATTTACGAGATTCGTGATCCGGAGACCGCCCAGCTGCCGCGTTGATCGCGGCGGCCGGGCCTCGGCTTTCTCAGTTTTTCGCCAGCTCCACGGTAACGCGGGTCGACGGTTGGAAGTGGCCCGGCTCAACGCGTGCGCTCAGAATGCGATGGCCGCGGGCCGGGGTTTCGCACGCCATGCGCACGTCGCTGCGGCCCTCACGGGTCCATTCGGAGCCGTTGATGTAAAACATGATGCGATTTTCGGTTCTGTTGATGAGGTAATCCCGGTCGATGGTGAGCGGATTTCTGACCTCCTGATCGAACGCGCTCGAACATTTCTGGTAGCCCCTCTCCTCGTACATTGATGCGATAGTGCGAGCTTCGGCGGCGCCTGCCATAACGGCCATGGGTAGGGTGGCGATGATGAGTTTTCTGATCATGTCGGGTTCCTTGGGTAGCTGCTTGCTTGAAAGTGTTACCCAAGGTAACGTTAACGGCCTGTTACGGGAATATACGTAACGTAGACCCCGATTCTCACCGATGTATGAACAGGTGAACGCCGATGGCAGAACGCTCGTTTGCTTCTTCGACACATCCTGCGTATGGCCTGGACTGGAACCTGGTGCGTTCTTTCGAAGCGGTAGCCCGCTCGGGTTCATTGTCGGCAGGGGCGCGGATGCTGGGTATTGCCCATCCCACTATCGCTCGTCATGTGCAGCACCTCGAGGAGCAGCTGGGCTTCAGCCTGTTTTCACGCTCCAAGCAGGGTCTGGTGGTCAATGAAGCGGGCGAGCGGCTCATGGCGGCCGCAGCGCAGATGCAGGCTCAGGCGCTCGCATTTCAGAATGCCGCAGACGCCGTCAGCGACCGCGCGGTGCCGCGGGTGCGGGTTACTGTCTCGGACCTGCTCGCCGAGGTGTTGCCGCTGATCGCGCTGCCGGCGGTCGAAGGCCTCGGAGACGAACCGCCGGCCGTGGAGATGATCGTTACCGCGGAGTCGCTCAACCTCCTCGATCGGGAAGCGGACATTGCCCTCAGACATGCACGCCCGACCCAGCAGGAACTGATCGCCCGACGCCTCGGTTCGCTGCAGATCGGCCTGTTTGCGAGCGCCGAATATCTCGCGGTACACGGCTACCTTGACCGGGAGAACGTCGACCGACACCGCTTTGTCGAGTCCGCAACGCGATCAGACATGCTTAGGGGCGCGCGAAATGCGGGGCTCCACATCGATCCCTCCCGGGTGATGTTCAGAAGCGATGCGCTCGCCTGTCGACGGGCTGCTGTGGTAGCGGGCTGGGGCATCGGTGCTTTTCCGTCAGCGCTGGCCGGGTCGGTGGATGGCCTGACCAGCGCCATGGAAGACGGCTCCGAGGTGAGCCTCGAGGTGTGGCTTGCCGCCCGGCCGGAAGTTCGCAACAACCGGCAGCTCTACCGGGTTTTCGAAGGGATCGGTCAGATGCTCGAAGTACATCTGCAGAATGAGGTTGCCTGAAACGCAGCGCGACCGGATTGCATTTTCATCACTTCCTGGCGTGTTTGCCGGTATATCATCTGCTGAGCCACGTGTGGATCAAAAAGGGGAAGGCATGGAGTCGGGGTTAGAGCAGGATGTGCTCGAATGGCGGGAATCTCTGGAAGATGTCTTCCGCGAGCATGGGGAGACCGGTGTGCGGGAGATCCTGTCGACGCTTGCCGATCAGGCTCGCGCCCTGGGGGTCGAAGCGCTCGACGCGCCGCTCAATACCTCTTACGTGAATACCATCTCGCCGGCAAAGCAGCCCATGTATCCCGGCGACCAGGCGCTGGAGCAGCGCGTTGAGAACATCAACCGCTGGAATGCCGTGGCCATGGTGCTGCAGGCAGCGGACCGCGGACTCGGCGTGGGCGGTCATATCGCCACCTACGCATCGTGCGCCACCATGCTGGAAGTAGGCTTCAACCATTTTTTCCGCGGCGCCTCCGACGGACGGCGTGGGGATCTCGTGTTGCCGCAGCCCCACGCGGCGCCAGGCGTCTACGCCCGGGCATTTCTCGAGGGACGCCTTACCGAACAGAACCTGAAAAACTACCGCCAGGAGCTTGGCGAAGGCGGCGGTTTGAGCTCCTATCCGCACCCGCGCTCGATGCCGGGTTTCTGGCAGATGCCGAACGCGTCCATGGGGCTGTCGACGCCCGCAGCCATCTACCAGGCGCGCTTCGCCAAATATCTGGAGAACCGGGGCCTTGCGCCCAAGCGAGAGGGCAAGATCTGGTGTTTCATCGGCGATGGTGAAGCCGACGAGCCCGAAGTGCTCGGCACCATCAACATGGCGAGCCGCGAGCGGCTGGACAACCTGATTCTGGTGGTTAACTGCAATCTGCAGCGCCTGGATGGACCGGTTCGCGGTAACGGTAAGATCATCCAGGAGCTGGAACGCAGCTTTCGCGGCGCTGACTGGGACGTGATCAAGGTGATCTGGGGCAGCGGCTGGGATGGGCTCCTTGCGCAGGACGTCAACGGCGTTCTGGAGAGGCGCATGAACGAGTGCCTGGACGGAGACTACCAGCGCTACTCGGTGCTGCCCGGCGGTATGCAGCGCGAGCACTGGGTCGAAGGCAACCCGGAGCTCGAACGGATGATGAACAGCCTCACCGATGATGAGGTGCGTCTCATCAAGCGCGGCGGTCAGGATTCCAAGAAGGTCTATGCCGCATTTCATCGGGCGGTGCGCAGCGAGGGTAAACCGGTGGTCATCCTCATCAAAACCGTCAAAGGCGACGGCATGGGCGCTGCTCAGGGCAGCAACACCGCGCATCAGAAGAAAGATTTTTCGCCGGAAGAGCGCATCCGCCTGGCACGTAGTTTCGGCATTCCGCTGAGCGACGAAGACGTGGCAAAAGCGGCGTTCTACCTGCCGCCGGAAGATAGCGAAGAACGTGCTTACGTGCGCCGGCAGCGCGAGGCGCTCGGCGGCTACGTACCTGCGCGAAAGGTGGATTGCCCGGCGCTTCCCGTACCGTCCATCAAGCCGTTCGAACCCTTGTTGAAGCCGACGAGCAGCCGTGCTCAGTCCACCACCATGGCCATGGTGAGGCTGCTTTCGAATTTGATGAAGGACGAGACGCTGGGTCGCTACGTCGTGCCCATCGTTCCCGATGAAGCTCGCACCTTCGGCATGGATGGGCTCTTCAAAGTGGCCGGAATCTATTCGCCGGAAGGGCAGAAGTACACGCCGGTGGATGCCGAGACCCTGCTGCCGTACAGGGAAGCTGCGGATGGACAGATTCTGCAGGAAGGCATCTGCGAAACCGGCGCCATGGCGTCGTTCATGGCGGCGGGAAGCGCCTACGCCGTGCATGGCGTGCCGATGATTCCGTTCTACATCTTCTACTCCATGTTCGGCTTTCAGCGGGTGGGAGACATGATCTGGAGCTGCGCCGACCAGCTCTGCCGTGGCTTCCTGCTTGGTGGAACGGCCGGGCGCACGACGCTGAACGGGGAAGGTATCCAGCATCAGGATGGCCACTCGCCGATTCTCGCCAGTACGGTGCCGTCCATGGTGTATTACGATCCGGCGTTTGCGTTCGAACTGGCGGTGATCGTTCGGGAAGGCATCCGGCGGATGTATACAGAGCAGGAGGCGGTAATGTACTACCTGACTTTGTACAACGCCGCGGAGGTGATGCCGGCGCAGCCGGCAGACGTGACGGATGAGGACATACTGCGCGGTGCCTACTGCTATCGCCGCTCGCCGCTGACATCCGAAAAGGTCGTGAATGTGCTCGCAAGCGGCGCTCTGATGTCAGAGGCGCTGGTGGCGATGGAGCAGCTCGAACGTGTGGGCATCGGCGTCAATCTGTGGAGCGTGACCAGTTATGTGGAGCTCGAGCGCGAGGCCATGCGCGTGCTGGCGCACAATCGCGCCGGCGGTGGTGCCGCACAGCCGCTCGTGCAGAAGCTGTTTGCCGAGGAGCGTGGTGTTTTCGTCTGCGTGAGCGATTACATGAAGTCCTTGGCCAATGGTATTGCCTCCTATCTGCCCGGTCCGGTAGAGATTCTCGGCACCGATGGTTTCGGCCTCAGCGAAGACCGGCCAGATCTGCGGGCGCACTTCGAGGTAGGCGCGGAAGATATCGTCAAAGCTGCTCTGTTTGCGCTGGATCGCGCTGCTCAACCCGATTAACCGATTAGGAGAACGTCATGACCGATACTCACAACGGACGCCAGCTCACCTCGACGCTGCAGGAGAACGGCACGCTGGTGCTGGCGATCAGGGATCACGATGCCGGTGCGCCCGGCGCGGACGAAGTGGTCATCCAGGTCGAAGCCACACCCATCAACCCTTCCGACCTCGGTATGCTTCTGGCGGCCGGAGATATCGACTCGGCTGAGCGGCACGGTGAAGAAACCCATCTCAAAGTCGCACCGGGGGTCGTCGCGGCCATGCAGGGCCGAGTCGGGCAGGCCATGGTTGTGGGCAACGAAGGGGCAGGGACGGTCATCGCCGCTGGTGAAAGCTCGGAGGCGCAGTCGCTACTCGGCAGGACCGTCGCCGGCCTCGGTGGAGGTATGTACGCACAGTTCCGACGTCTGCCGCTGGCGCAGTGCCTCGTGCTGAACGAAGGCACCACTGCGGCCCAGGGGGCATCCTGTTTCGTCAACCCGCTGACCGCGCTCGGGATGGTGGAAACCATGCGCCTGGAAGGGCATAAGGCGCTGATCCATACAGCCGCAGCATCCAACCTCGGACAGATGCTGGTGAAAATATGTGCCGCGGATGGTGTTGCGCTCATTAACGTCGTTCGTCGCCCCGAGCAGGCGCAGCTGTTACGCGATCTGGGTGCGGAGTACGTTGTCGATACATCGCGGCCCGATGCGGATGAGGTGCTCACGGACGCCATTACTGCCACCGACGCCACACTTGCGTTCGACGCAACCGGTGGCGGCGACATGGCAGATCGTCTGCTTGCCGGGATGGAACGAGCGTTGATGCGTGCGGGCGGCGAGTTCATACTCGATAGCGGGCGGCACGATCATCGGCGACTGGCTGCTCCAGTTATTTTTGTCGATGCGCTTCATGGTCCGACGCTTGCGGGATTCGAGCTGCCGGCGTAGCTTTTTGTTCACCTGAAAACCTCCGTGCGGTTAAGAGCGTTCTGTCCCTTCAGACGCTCAAAACACCGAAAATCACAGGCCGT
>JAUIKX010000197.1 GCA_030430515.1 Gammaproteobacteria bacterium
AGCAACCACCTTGCCGGTCTGACCAACCTGCCAGTCGTTCGGGGCATAGCCCGAGTCAACAGCAGCACGCGAAGCACCAACAGCGGCACCCAGCTTATCAGCCAGTTTATATAACAGGTCGAAGTTTTCACCGCTGCCCATACCGCGACCACCGGAGATGATGATATCTGCAGCCGTCAGCTCGGGGCGCTCTGACTGAGCGATTTCCTCTCCGACGAAGCGGGAAATACCGGAATCGTGAACGCTGCCTACGGCCTCAACCGAAGCGCTGCCGCCTTCTGCCGCTACGCCATCGTAAGCCGTACCCCGCACGGTCACTACTTTGATCCCGTCATTTGATTTGACGGTGGCAATGGCGTTGCCGGCATAGATCGGCCGCTTGAAGGTGCTTTCGTCAACCACGCTGACGATGTCGGAGATCTGAGCAACATCCAGCTGCGCAGCCACACGAGGCATGAAGTTCTTACCGTTGGTGGTGTGTGCCGCAACGATGTGGCTGTAACCCGCGCCAACTTCCGCAACCAGAGGCGCGACGTTCTCGGCCAGCTGATTGGCATAGGCCGCGTTATCGGCATGCAGCACTTTGTTGACGCCGGCAACCTGAGCTGCGCTCAGCGCGACAGCATCGGTACCAGAGCCGGCAACGAGGATATCGATATCGCCACCGATAGCCTGGGCCGCAGCAACTGCGACCAGTGTGGCGCCTTTCAGTTCAGTATTATCGTGTTCTGCTACTACGAGGACGCTCATGAGATCACCTTCGCTTCGTTTTTGAGCTTGTCGACCAGCTCTTCTACGGTTTCAACAATGATGCCTGCTTCGCGCTCTGCCGGCGGTTCTACGCTCAGCACTTCCACGCTCGGCGTCAGATCTACGCCCAGATCGGCGGGTGACATGACGTCCAGAGGCTTTTTCTTGGCTTTCATAATGTTCGGCAGCGATGCGTAACGCGGCTCGTTCAGACGCAGGTCTGTCGTGACAACCGCCGGCAGGTCGATGTTGATGGTCTGCAGACCGCCATCGATCTCGCGGGTGACTTCGAGTTTGCCGTCAGCTGCTTTTACTTCCGAGGCGAAAGTCGCCTGGGGCATGCCGGTGAGCGCAGCGAACATCTGGCCGGTCTGAGCGTTGTCGCCGTCGATGCTCTGCTTGCCGAAGATGACGAGCTGTGCATCTTCCTTTTCCTGAATCGCCTTCAATGCTTTGGCGATGCCCAGCGGCTGCGCCTCCACATCCGTTTCCACCAGGATTGCACGGTCTGCACCAAGCGCAAGACATGTACGGAGCTGCTCCTGGCAGTTGCCTGCGCCGATGGACACGGCGATGACTTCAGTTGCGGTGCCGGCCTCTTTGAGACGCACGGCTTCTTCAATGGCAATTTCACAGAACGGATTGACCGCCATTTTCACGTTGTTGAGATCGACGCCGGTGTTGTCAGGCTTTACCCTGACCTTCACGTTTGCATCGACCACACGCTTCACTGGTACCAGTACCTTCATGTAGCCCTCTGACGATAGAATGAGTGGACGGTGTCGGAGGCAAAAAAATAGGCCGCAAGGCCTGTAAATTATCGCCAACCACGCCGATTTTTGGCGGGCGTATTGTCGCCGCCCCCCTAAAACAGGTCAACCCAGTATAATGCACTGCAGCATTTGAACGAACGCGTTACAAAATTCACTTACATTTCAGGACGGAGAGACAATGGAAAACGCGGTAGAGCGCGAATCAATGGAATTCGACGTAGTCATCGTCGGCGGCGGCCCTTCCGGGCTTGCTACGGCTTGCCGGCTGGCCCAGATCGGTGCGGAAACGGGTCAGGAGATCAGTATCTGCCTGGTTGAGAAAGGCTCAGAGATCGGCGCCCATATTCTTTCCGGTGCCATTTTCGAACCGCGTCCTCTGGACGAACTCTTCCCCGATTGGCGGGCGATGGGCGCTCCTGTGAACAACCCCGTCACCGAAGACGATGTTTACTACTTCCCGAACGACGATGTGGGCATCAAGTTGCCGAGCATGTTCGTTCCGGCCGACACCCACAATCACGGCAACCACGCCATCAGCCTGGGTAATCTCTGCCGCTGGCTCGGCGAGCAGGCAGAAAACCTCGGCGTCAACGTCTTCCCCGGGTTTGCGGCGTCCGATGTTCTGTTCAACGAGGACGGCAGCGTGCGGGGTATCGTCACCGGCGATATGGGTGTGAGCAGCGAAGGTGAACAGAAAGCCACCTACACCCCCGGCTACGAACTGCTCGGCAAGTACACCGTGTTCGCCGAGGGCTGTCGTGGTCACCTGGGCAAGCGCCTCATAGAGCAGTTCAATCTCGATGCTGAATCGGGTACGCAGCACTACGGCATCGGCTTCAAAGAGCTCTGGGACATCGACCCAGACAAACACGTACCCGGACGCGTAATGCACTCCATGGGCTGGCCGCTGGGGCACGGCGTCGGCGGTCCCACGGGTGGTTCCTACCTCTATCACCTCGAGAACAACCAGGTCTCTCTCGGTCTGATCGTCGACTTGTGCTACACGAACCCACACCTTTCACCGTTCGATGAGTTCCAGCGCTGGAAGCATCATCCGCGTATCGCTTCGGTGCTCGAAGGTGGCAAACGCGTCTCTTACGGCGCCCGAGCCATTGTCAAAGGTGGCCTGCAGGCCTTGCCGAAGAACGTCCTGCCGGGCGCTGTCCTCGTGGGCGACGACGCCGGTTTTCTCAATGTGCTCAAGATCAAAGGCAGCCACGCGGCCATGAAGTCCGGCATGCTCGCCGCTGACACCATCGCTGAAGCGCTTGCCGCAGGTGAAGCGTACACCGAGCTTTCAGGCTTCAGAGATCGCTTCGAAGCCTCTTGGCTCTATGAGGAGCTGCACCGCTCCCGCAACGCTGCCCCCAGCCTGCACAAGTGGGGCTCGCTGTTCGGCAGCGCCGCGGCCCTGCTGGACAGCTGGTTCGGCGGCGCCAGCTGGACGCTGAGCGATCCCAAACCAGACCATGCCGCCTTGAAACCTGCTGCGCAGAGCAAGAAGATCGACTACCCCAAACCTGATGGCGTGCTGTCTTTCGATAAGCTCTCGTCGGTTTTTCTGTCAAATACGAACCACGAGGAAGATCAGCCCTGCCACCTGACGCTGGCGGATGATTCGATACCGATATCGAAAAACCTGCCCATATACGACGAACCGGCCCAACGCTACTGCCCGGCCGGTGTCTATGAGGTGACAGACGAAGGGGACGGACCGAAATTCGTGATCAACGCGCAGAATTGCGTGCACTGCAAAACCTGTGACATCAAGGACCCCGCCCAGAACATCACCTGGGTTGTGCCCGAAGGCGCAGGCGGTCCCAACTACCCCAATATGTAGCGGCGCTCAGGCCTCGAGCGAGAAGCGAGCACCCCGGCTGGTCAGAGACCAGCCGGTGGTATCCTCAACAGCGTGCTCTACGAGCCGGTAAAACGCAGAGCGGCCGATCAACGCGTTGAGCCCGTCCCGCACATGAACATAGGGCCGGCCATCGCGCATCCAGATGCGATGATCTGCATCGGCCACCACATGGTCACCGCTGTTGATCGAGAAAAGTATCTCCAGGTCGTCACCCTCCCCGCGACACTCGAAATCTGTGGCGACGAACGGCACGTCCTCGACGTTGATCTCCAGCTTCTCAACCGGCGTTACCAGAAAGTAGCGCTCACCTTCCCTGCGCAGCACCGTGGAGAAAAGGCGCACGAGCGCTTGCCGCGTGAACCCTGAGCCCTCATGTTCCCACGTGCCATCGGCTCTGATGACGATATCGATAGTACCTTCATGCTCGGGTTGCCAGGCCTGTACCGGCGGCAGCTTGCGTTCTGACTGCGCCCGTTCCAGGCTCGTAAAAAGATCTTCCAGGCGGTTCGATTCAGTTGTATTAGGCGTCATGGGCACAGTTTACGCCATCAGGTGCCGGTGAGCGCCCTGCCGACCGCAGCGAAGGTTTTGACGATCGCCTCTTCATTGCGCCAGTCACGACCGAACCACCAGGGTTTGACGTCCACGTGCAGGCGCTGCACCCAGTGAGCGCCCGAGGCATCCACAACATCGACCACCAGCGCCTGTCGGCTGGCAGGTTCGGGCAGCCATTTTCTCCAGCGTGAAGGCTTCTGCTCGTTCGCAACCGATTCAGGTTGCGGCCAGTGCACGATGAGGTGCCAGGAAGCGGCATCGGAAATGCGGAGTGAGCTTGAAAGCCCGGCTCTGGCTGCATCTGCGAAGGATGCCTGAGCATCGTCTTCAGGATGCAGCGCAACCTCAGAGAGAGGCGGCAGCACCCAGCGGTGTGCCGCCGTGATATCGACGCCGCCTGACAGCCGCATGCCATCGGTCAGACTCACCAGGTCAGGATGCGGCTGGGTGATGCTGCATCCCGCGCAGACCGCCAGCGCTGCCAGTGAAAGCAATCTCACTTCTCGTCTCCAATCGGCTTATTGGAGCAAGTATAGGCGTCGGGTTGGAGTTTACCCGCCGATGAACTTCATCACGGTGACCTCACCGCTGAAACGAAGCGGCTGCTTGTCCTCCAATGCTCTGGACAGCAATGCGGCCAGGGCCGGTTTCACTTCCTCGTCCGGCTGCGCGAGCAGAGGCGACATGTCGTGCGAACTCACGTTCGACAGGCAGCCGTAAAGCCGGCCATTTGACGACAACCTCAATCGGGTACAGGAGCTGCAGAACGGTTCAGATTCGTTGGCGATAATGCCGAACGTACCCTTGCCGGGTATCTCGAAACGCACAGCGGTGGAATCAAACGGTGCGTCGGTGCGCTCAAACTCGTAGAAACGCCCGATACGCTCCAGAATGTCATCCATGCTGACAAAGTCGCGCTGAAAGCGTGCGTCGCTGTTGAGATGGCCCATTTTCATCAGCTCGATGAACCGCAGTTCGAACCCACGGGCCAGGCAGTACTCGAGCATCGGCAGTATCTGGTCTTCATTGGCAGTGCGCATGGGCACCATGTTGATCTTCACCTTCATGCCAGCGTCAGCAACTGCGTCGATGCCGGACAGCACGGTTGCCAGATCTCCCGTGCGCGCAATGTCTTTGAAACGGCCTGCGTCCAGTGTATCCAGGCTGACGTTGATGCGCTCGAGGCCTGAGTCGATCAGCAGGTCGGCTTTGCGCTTGAGAAGCTGGCCATTCGTGGTGAGTCCGACATCCTTCAGCGACATCCCCATCACTTCCGGAAGCAACTTGTCAATTTTAGGAGAAAGCAGCGGCTCACCCCCCGTGATCCGCAGCTTCTCGATCCCGGCAATCTCCACCAGAAGGCGTACCGCACGAACCATCTCCTCAGCAGACAGCTCCGCACGCGCCGGCTGCAGGCGCTTGCCGTCGGGCACACAGTAGGTGCAGGCGTAGTTGCAGGCCGCCGTGAGGCTGATACGCAGGTTGCGAAAGGCTCGACCGTGACTGTCGGTAATCATGCGTCCAGAGTATGCCATCGATGCAGGCGATTTGCCGGTGTTTGCATAGAAGCGCCGCGTCAGGCCCTCGCGTTTACATTTTCTGCTCGAAATCCTCTCAAAACGCTGTGAGAGATGCATCACAATAGTCCTGTGACCCAATTGGCAAAACGCCGGCCGCAGTGCTTAGAACTTTCACCCTGATCATCGCTACGCTCGCCCTTCTCTGCGGCCCGCACACGCTGGCTGCAAGCGACGGCGAGTTGCATTCTGCCTCGACCGGCAACATCGGCATTACGCTCAACATTGCAGAACCGGTGAGCGCCCAGCCGCTCGGCGACGTTTCTCTGACGGTCGATGGTGACAGCGCCTCCACCCTGTGCCTGCAATCTGCCATGGGCAACTCTTTCACTGTCAGAGCGCTTGGTGACGGACCCGACCATCAACTGATGCTGCGCAGCGCCGCATCCGACCTTCGTTACGATGTTCTGTTCCCAAAGCGCAGCG
Organism: Gammaproteobacteria bacterium; assembly: GCA_030430515.1. Lineage (GTDB taxonomy): Bacteria > Pseudomonadota > Gammaproteobacteria > Pseudomonadales > Azotimanducaceae > SYFY01. Next base: position 5,943 of record JAUIKX010000197.1, read on the forward strand.
CTGTCTCGAAGCCTGGCTGCGAAGTCGGCCAGACACAAACCGATCTGCGGGTCGTCATGGCCGACCGTGATGCGCTCGCTTCGTCTACCCGTATCTATTCAGGCACTTTGACCCTACTTTTCGCCCCGAACTGACAGATTTACGGCTCGTTGAAGGTTGTTTTCTGGCGAATAGCGACCTGGTTCACGTCGGCTTTCTGGCAGCAGTGCTACTTTTCCGTCCTCAGTGACTGGCCCGTTTCGACAGAGAAATGCCGCCAGACAACGAATCAAGGCAACAATCGGAGCAGTACAAACGATGAGCACTCGACTGGCAAAGCACCTCAAGCACCTGGCCCTCGGCGGCGTTCTCGCGGCAGCGGCAACCTCTGCATTCGCGGCAACCCAGGGTTCCACGGCCTTCAACTCGGTCGGCGATGTGAACATCGACCTGGTGGTGGCGAACGAAGTAAAGATTTCGAACCTCGATGACATTTCTCTCAACTTCGCCGGCGCAGATGTATCCGGTTCGTCCTTAGCCTGCGTGTACCGGAACGGCCTGACGAGCAACTACGAGATCACCGCGACCGGCGACGGAACGGCTGGTGCGTTCACGCTCACAGATGGCACCAACTCGGTGGGCTACTCCGTCATCGTCGACGACGGCGTGGCCGGCAACGACACGGCAACGCTCAGCACCGGCAGCGCGGTAGCGCG
>JAUIKX010000198.1 GCA_030430515.1 Gammaproteobacteria bacterium
CCATCGTGCTGCGCAGCCTGCGCAGCGCTTCCATCTGAATCTGCCGAACCCGCTCTCGGGTGAGGCCGATTTCGCTGCCGACCTGCTCCAGAGTGGATACCGGGTAGCCTCTCAGGCTGAACCGTCGGGCGAGCACTTCCTGATGCTTGTCCGATAGCTCGCCGAGCAACTGATCCAGTTTGACCAGCAGATCCTGCCGTTGCACCTGAGAGGCCGGATCGGGCGAATTTTCATCCGGCAGCATATCGAGCATGTTGCGATCGTCAGCCGTTCTCAGTTCGTCGAGGGAACCCACCCGCTCGTTGAGCTTGAGCATCCGTCGCACGTCATCGACCGGGCGATCGATGAGCCTCGCGATTTCGTCTGCCGAGGGTTCATGATCCAGCTTCTGTTCGAGCTCCCTCGCCGCGCGCAGATAGACGTTCATTTCCTTCACCACATGCACCGGCAGACGAATGGTGCGGGTCTGATTCATCAGCGCTCTTTCCATGGACTGACGGATCCACCAGGTGGCGTATGTGGAGAAGCGGAAGCCGCGCTCGGGATCAAATTTTTCAACGGCGTGCATGAGACCGAGGTTGCCCTCCTCGATGAGGTCGAGCAGAGACAGGCCGCGCGACAGGTAACGTCGCGCGATCTTCACGACCAGGCGCAGATTGCTTTCGATCATGCGCTTGCGCGCACCGTCGTCTCCCTGATGTACGAGCCGGGAGAAGTGTTTCTCCTCATCGGCAGTCAGAAGCGGCGCAAAGCCGATCTCCTTGAGATACATCTGCGTCGCGTCCGGAACTTCGCGTCGGTTGCCAACGCCCTGTTCCGCAGTAGTGGTAACCGCTTGTGCGCCCATCGAGCTTCCTATCCATGTAAAGCTCAGGACGGACGGCGATTATCGTAGAACCGACCGTGGACTAATGGGTTCGCCATCCCTGCGAATCTCAAAGTGCAGCTTCGCCGCCCGTCCTGTACTTTCTATTTCGGCAATTCGGGCGCCAACTTTAATTTCATCGTTTTCTTTGACGGAGACGGCCGTGTTCAGGCTGTAGGCGCTGAGGTAGCCGCCACCGTGGCGCACGATGACGATGCTGGTGTATCCGCCCAACCCGGTACCGGCGTACACCACCCTGCCGCTGGCGGCGGCGCGGACGACCGCGCCTCGTGGCAGAGAAAAATCCAGCCCCTTGTTGCCTTTCCCGAACTCGCGGCTCGGCTTTCCTTTAACAGGCCAGGAGAAAGTCAGCGACGATTTTCTGGCGCTTGGCGCCCTGGTCTCTGCGGGGGGCTTGGCTTTTTTGGGCCTTGAACGCGGCGTGCTCGAGCGTTTTGGAACGCTTCCCCGAAGGCGCAACCGCTGCCCGGGGTAAATGGTGTACGGCGCCCGCAAGCCGTTTCGCGCCGCCAACGTTTTCACATCCTGATTGAAACGCCAGGCAATGGAGTAGAGGGTATCGCCACGGCTGACGATGTAGGTATCGACTTTCCTGAAGGGTGGCGGCTGCTTACGCTCGGCGATGACCGGCCTGCCCTGAGTTGCGCAACCGATCATGCCAACGAGCAGCAAACCCATCAGCAGCCCGCACGCTGAACGCTGATTCAGCATCGGTCAGCGGTCGAGCCGCACGAGGCCGAGCAAAGCCAGGACACCGGCCAGGCAGGCAAGCAGCACCCCACTGATGAATGGGTCGTGGCCCGTGGCGGCGTAAGCGTCCGGCAGGTGCCAGCTACCGTCGAGACGCCATGGCCACAAATTGGCCAGCGCACCGAGCATGAAACCCGACAAGAGCGCCAGAAGCGCATCCTCGTAGCGCTGCAGAAGCCAGGATAGAAGCCGCGCAAATAGCAGAAGTCCCACAGCACAGCCCGCGGCTACCGTTGCCAGCACCGGAAGGTTGAGGTCGCTCACCGCTGCCAGCACCGGTGCGTAAAGGCCCAGCGCCAGGAGCATGAAGCTGCCCGAGACGGCAGGCAGCAACCATGCGCACACGGCGATGACGCCGCCCAGAAAGTACAGCCACATCGCCTGGCTATCGCCTGCGGTAGGGAGCTGCGTGAGCAGCAGGCCGGCGATCAGGCCGCCCACGCCAAACGTCGCAAGCCGGGCCACACTCCTGCGGCTGCCGATGTACCAGACCGAGGCGAGGATGAGGCCGAAGAAAAACGCCCAAACCACCGGCGCCATGATCGAAAGCGCCACCTTGAGAAGGTGTGCAAATGCCAGAATGCCGCAGACCATGCCGAAACCCAGCACGAGCAGAAAACTCAAGTTTCGCTCGCGCCAGTATCCGGCGGGGTCGCGGAAGAAATCCAGGGGTGACTGTTTGCTCAGACCGGCAAGCGTGGCAACCAGCTCTTGGTAAATACCCGACACGAATGCGATGGTGCCGCCCGACACGCCTGGGACGACCTCCGCAATGCCCATGGCGAGCCCTCGGGCAAACAAACCCAGCCAACGCCTCATGTCGCCTCGAAGGGTTGCACGCCCTTGAGGAGCGGCACGAAACGAACATACTCAACGGTTTCCGTCACCAGCCCCTCCACGGTTCGGTCGATGATGCGAAGCTCCTGCACGCCTTCCCCACCTACCGGAAGCACCATGCGCCCGCCCACGGCCAGCTGCTCGGTCAGCGCTTCGGGTACGGAGGGCGGTGCCGCAGTAACGAGAATGCCGTCGAACGGGGCTTCGTTGCGCCAGCCCACGTAGCCATCTCCCAACCGCAGACGCACGTTGTTCGCGCCCAGCAGCCCCAGCCGCTCGCGCGCTTTGAGCAGCAGCGCCTCGATACGTTCCACGGTGAAAACCTGCTCGACAAGCGCCGCAAGCACTGCCGTCTGATAGCCGGTGCCGGTGCCGACTTCAAGGACCTTTTTCGGACGCTTCTGCAGGAGCAGCTGGGTCATCAGCGCAACGATGAACGGCTGCGAAATGGTCTGGCTGTGGCCGACCGGCAGCGCCGAGTCTTCATAAGCCCGATGAGCGAGCGCCTCGTCGACGAAGATATGCCTGGGAACCTGCCCCATGACCTCGAGAACACGTTCGTCGTCGATACCCCGCTCCGCCAGCCGCTTGACCAGACGGTCGCGGGTGCGCTGCGAGGTCATGCCGATGCCGCGAATATCAGAGAGGCTCATGCCGCCACGCTCTCGTCGATGATCTCGAAATGCTGAGCGAGAAACACGGTTGCGTAGCAGCCCGCGGGCAAGCTGAAAGACAGCTGCAACTGATCCTCACCCTGCGCTTCCACCTGCAGATCGGCAGCCTCCGCGACGAGCGGCCGACGATCCTGCGTAACGCCCGCGTGCTCGAGCGCCTCCATGACTTTGGCAAAAGGCGCAAGCGCCGCCTGCTCGATAGCCGCGGCCAGATCCTGAGTAGCACTGCGGCCGCGCCCCCAGAGCGGCGCCGTGGGGCGGCCGTGCTCGTCGCACACATCGCCAGCGCAGGCCTCGCGCCAGGAGCCATCCGCAACGCGTGCGTCGAGCACCGCGTTGAACAGCTGGCTTCGGATCACCGACAGGTACAGACCCTGCTTGAACCGGGACATGCGCCGTCTGCGACGGTTGAGTATCCACTCGGTCGCGCGGCGCACGTTGTCGCGGCCGAGTCGCTGATCGCCGAAATAGTTCGGATAGCAGGATTGAAACTCAAGTAGGGCGCCTTCCACGCCGGTAAGCACGATACGGAAATCGTTGCCGCAGAGCTGCCCGCGACGAAGCTTTTTCTCGTGGCGGGTGGCTTCGAGCACCTCTACCTCATCATCCAGAACGCCAACGGCAATGCTGCCTTCGGGCACACTGAACCACTGCTCGGTGACTGCCACTTTGTCTTTCATGCCTGCAAAGCCCACATCTGCGGTTCGCACCGACGCCTGGCGCGCAAGACGCGCGGCCACATCCGATGTATTCGCGCCGCACTTACGCACCCGCACATACTGATGCTCGCCTTCGCCGCTGGGCACGAATGCCAGCCGCTCGCGCACGAAAAAGTGCTCTGCGCTCGACTTGAGATGCGCCACCGGTTTGCCGGCCACGTTCACCCCCCGTTCGGTCCAGCGCGTCCGGGCTCCGGCACCACGAAAAACACTTCGTTCTCGCCCACCATGCCCAGGTCCTGGCGGGCCCGGGCTTCGATGGCGGTGTGCCCATCGCGGAGCGCCAGCACTTCCTGCAGCAGCACGTCGTTGTCGCGGGCAAGATCATCGGCCTTGTCGCGCTGCGCTGCCACCTGCTCGCGCAGTTCGGCCACCGCAAAGTAGCCCGTGTCCGAAAACCAGGCTTTGTACTGCAGCGCCAGAATCGTCAGAACCAGAAGCACCGACACCACGCGGATCACGATCGCGCGAACTCCGCCCGGCCACGATAGACGGCGTCGCTGCCGAGCGCTTCCTCGATGCGCAGAAGCTGATTGTATTTCGCCACCCGATCGCTACGGCAGAGCGATCCGGTCTTGATCTGGCCGGCGCCCGTTCCCACCGCCAGGTCGGCGATGGTGACATCTTCCGTTTCACCGCTACGGTGGGAGATCACCGCCGTGTAGCCGGCTTCGCGCGCCATGCGGATGGCTGCGAGCGTCTCGCTCAGCGTGCCGATCTGGTTCACCTTGATGAGGATGGAGTTACCCACGCCTTCATCGATACCACGCTTGAGTATCTTGGTGTTGGTCACAAACAGATCATCGCCCACCAGCTGTACGCGATCGCCCACGGCTTCGGTCAGGAGCTTCCAGCCGTCCCAATCGTCTTCGTCCATACCGTCCTCGATGGAAACGATGGGGTGGTCTTCCGTCAGCGCTTTCAGGTATGCGGCAAAGCCGGCGCTGTCGAAGTCACGACCTTCACCGCTCAACCTGTATGCACCGTCGCTGTAGAACTCAGAAGCAGCACAGTCCAGGGCCAGCGTCACATCTGAGCCCAGCTTGTAACCAGCATTCGCAACCGCTTCCGCGATGACGTCCAGCGCTTCAGCGTTCGACGACAGGTTCGGCGCGAAGCCACCTTCATCGCCAACGGCCGTGGTGAGCCCACGACCGCTGAGCACCGCCTTGAGTGCATGGAACACTTCCGCACCGCAGCGCAGGGCTTCACGGAAGCTCGGGCTCGAAACCGGCTGGATCATGAACTCCTGAATATCCACGTTGTTGTCGGCATGCTCGCCGCCGTTGAGGATATTCATCATCGGCACGGGCATGCTCATCTGCGGCGCCCCGTAGAGCTGATTGATGTGCCGGAACAGCGGCACGCCCTGCTCCGCAGCCGCCGCCTTGGCAGCGGCCAGGCTGACGGCCAGCGTGGCGTTCGCGCCGAGGCTCGATTTGTTTTCGGTGCCGTCCAGATCGAGCATGCGCTGGTCGAGCGCCTCCTGGTCGGACGCGTCCATACCGTGGACCGCCCCCGCGATGGCGTCGTTCACCGCCGCAACCGCGTCGAGCACGCCTTTGCCGAGATAGCGGCTCTTGTCGCCATCCCGCTTCTCCAGCGCCTCACGCGAACCGGTGGATGCGCCTGAAGGCGCGCAGGCCTGACCGATGGCGCCTGACGCCATGTGTACTTCTGCTTCAACCGTGGGGTTTCCACGGGAGTCGAGCACCTCGCGCCCGATGACTTTAACGATGGACACTTCTCAATTCCCTCTAGATAGCTTTGTTAACTAACTGAATTCTCTAAGAAAGGTTGCGACTTTGCCACCTCATCCAGCGCCTTGAGCTGGCTGAGCAGAGATTTCATGTGCTCGAGCGGCCAGGAGTTGGGGCCGTCGCACATCGCTTCTTCCGGGTTGGGGTGCGTCTCCATGAACACACCCGACACCCCCGCCGCCATCGCCGCACGGGCCAGCACCGGCACCATTGAGCGATCGCCACCCGAGGCATGCCCGAGGCCGCCAGGAAGCTGCACCGAGTGGGTGGCGTCGAATACCACCGGCACTTCCGTGCTGCGCATGATCGCCAGCGAGCGCATATCGGATACCAGCGTGTTGTAGCCGAAGCTGACGCCCCGCTCACACACCATGATGCCCGGGTTATCGGTGGACTGGGCTTTCTTCACGACGTTGACCATATCCCCAGGTGCGAGGAACTGGCCTTTCTTGATGTTCACCGGCTTGCCCTGGGCGCACACGTTGATGATGAAGTTGGTCTGACGGCAAAGCAGCGCCGGCGTCTGCAGCACATCCACCACATCCGCCACTTCGTCCAGCGGAGAGTCCTCGTGCACATCGGTCAGCACCGGCACACCGAGCTCGTCGCGTACTTTGGCCAGTATGCGCAGACCCTCTTCGATGCCGAGCCCGCGGAAGCCGTCCAGAGAGGACCGGTTGGCTTTGTCGTAGGAGCTCTTGAAGATGAACGGAATACCGAGATCGTCCGTGACCCGCTTGAGCGTCTCAGCGGCGCTCATCTGCAGCGCTTCGCTCTCCACCACACAGGGTCCGGCGATGAGAAAGAACGGCTGGTCCAGGCCGACATCGTGGCCGCAAAGTTTCATGATGACTCCGAGGTTTGTGCTTCCCGGGCGCTGCCAGTCTGCGCCTGCTCGAGCGCCGCTTCAACGAAGCCGGTAAACAGCGGGTGCCCGTAACGGGGGGAAGAGGTGAATTCGGGGTGGAACTGGCAGGCGATGAACCAGGGATGATCGGGCAGC
>JAUIKX010000199.1 GCA_030430515.1 Gammaproteobacteria bacterium
AGGCGTCGAGGTGCTTGTCGACTTCCCCTGGCGGTAGGCCGGTGGCCAGCACCGCTTCTTCCAGCTTGAATCGCTGTGAAACCCGGATGCGCTTGCCGTTGAGCTGCGCGCCGGCGCCGCGGCTGGCGCTGAATTCTTCATTGCGCAGCGGGTCGACCACCACGGCGTGTTCAAACTGTTTGCCTTTCATCAGGCCGATGGAGATGCAGTAGTGGGGGATGCCCTGCAGATAATTCAGCGTGCCGTCCAGCGGATCGATGATCCAGGTGTAACCGCCGCTTTCAGTCGCCTTGACGATCTGGCCGGCTTCCTCGCCGACGATGGCGTGATCCGGGTAAGCCTTGTGCAGCACCTCGGCGATGATCTCCTCGCTCTGTCGGTCGACGTTCGACACATAGTCGTTGCGGCTTTTCTGTTCGATCTTCAGCGTGTGCAGCTGATCCATGGCCTGAACCATGAGCTGGCCGGCCTGGCGAGCGGCGCGGAGGGCCATGTTGACGTAAGCGTGCATGTCGAAGTGTTCCCGTGGATTGGTGTTTGCTTGAGCGGCGCGTATTGTAGCGGCTCGGCAATGCAGATGTACCTCTACTCTTGAACCAATCGACCGAAACCGAAATTCGCATCGTGCTGGTGGAGCCCAGCCATCCCGGCAACATTGGTGCTGCCGCCCGAGCCATGAAGACCATGGCCCTCGAACACCTGTACGTGGTCAACCCCAAACGCTATCCCGACCCGCAGGCACTGTGGCGTGCAGCGGGTGGAGACGATGTGCTCGAGAATGCGGTGGTGTGTACCGAGCTTGCCGACGCGGTGGGCGATTGTCACTGGGTGGTGGGCACCAGCGCCCGGCAGCGACGTATACCCTGGCCGGTACTCACTCCGGAGGCGCTGGCGGAGGAGGTCGGCGGGCGACCGGGCCAGCGCATCTGCATCCTCTTCGGCCGGGAAGACTCCGGCCTCACCAACGAAGAGCTGCAGCTGTGCAACGCGCACATCGAGATTCCCGCCAACCCCGTGTATCCCGTGCTCAACGTGGCCATGGCGGTGCAGGTGATCTGCTATGCGCTCTACCGCGGGCACACCGACTCGCCGCCGCTCGTCTGGGACAGGCCGCCAGCAACGATCGATGCCTTCGAGGCGCTCATGGCGCGCCTGGACCGGGTGCTTACCGACACTGGGTTCCTTCATGCTGGCCAGCCCGGGCAGGCCGCCACGCGCATCCGGCGACTGTTGACCCGAACCCAGCTTGATGAAACCGAAGTGGCCATTCTTCACGGCCTGGTAACGCATATCGAAAAATCGTCCCGCTAAGCGTGTCCATATTTGTGGGTATTGCGTCATTGACGACGTAAGTGAGTCGCGCGCAGAGTGGCGGCATGAACAAGTTGTCACCCCGCACCGTCTGGATACTGGCCTACCCGCAGATGCTCAGCCTCGATGTGGTGGGGCCCATGGAAGTGCTGGTCGGCGCCAACAGGGCGCTCGAGTACCGGCACGACACTGGCAGGGGCTACGACGTTCGTCTGATCACCCTGGAGCCTGCGCCCCAGATCGCCACTGAGTCCGGTCTTTCGTTGCTCGCTGAGCCTTTGACGGAAAGCCAGCCGCTGCCACACACGCTGATCGTGCCAGGCGGGGAGGGTGCAAGAGATGCAGCGGCAACTGCGCCGTACGTTGACTGGTTACGAGCGCGGGCGCCGGCGCTGCAACGCATCGTCAGCGTTTGCACGGGCGCCTATCTGCTCGCGGCCGCAGGCCTTCTCGATGGGCGCAAGGCATCCACTCACTGGGCTTACGCCGAGGAGTTGGCGAGCCGCTATCCGCAGGTATCGGTCGATGGCGACGCCATTTACCAGACTGACGGCAAGTTCTGGACATCGGCAGGGGTTACCGCCGGCATCGACCTTACCCTTGCACTGGTCGAGGAAGATCTCGGTGCGGAAGTTGCACAGCTTGTGGCGCGCGGACTCGTGGTTTACCGGCACCGCCCCGGCGGCCAGACGCAGTTTGCCCCATCGGTATGGAACCGGGTCCCGGCCACACCACCTGTACGCAGCGCCCGCGACCTCATTGACGCACACCCTGCTTTCGACCACAGCCTCGAGACTCTGGCCGACCGGGTCGGGATTTCGGCCCGTCACCTGGCGCGCAGATTCAAAGCGGAAGTGGGCACGACGCCGGCGCAGTACGTGCAGTCGGTGCGCATAGATCTCGCCCGTTCGTGTCTCGAACAAAGCAGCATGAGCCTGGAGGCGGTCGCGCGCGAAAGCGGCCTCGGCTCCGCCGAAACCCTGCGGCGTCTGTTCCAGCAGCGGTTCGGCATGACGCCCGATACCTACCGGCAGCTTCACGCGCAAAAACCAACTACTGGAGAACTCCTGTGACCACACACCCGCTCGATATTGCCATCCCACTTTTTGACCGTCTCACGGCGCTGGACTGCGTGGGCCCCTATGAGATCCTTCAGCGCCTGCCGGGTGCGAAAGTGACCTTCATCGCCGAACGAACGGGCGAGGTGCGCACGGAGAACGGCTTTCTCGGGTTCGTTGCCGACGCCACCTACGATGACGTGGGGCAGGCGGATGTCGTGCTCGTGCCCGGCGGCATCGGCACGCGCGCTGTCGTGCAGACGGAAGGCCACCCACTAGTGGACTGGCTGCAACGGGTGCATCCGTCGACGCGCTTCACCACGTCGGTCTGCACCGGTTCCACGGTACTGGCCAAAGCCGGGCTGTTGAACGGGCTCGAGGCTGCCTGTCACTGGAGCGCCTACGATGAGCTCGAAAGCCTGGGTGCCAAAGCCACCGGACAGCGGGTCGTCGAATACCTGGATGAGCGCCTGATCACCGCGGCAGGTGTGTCCTCCGGCATCGACATGGCCCTGCGCCTTTCGGAACTGCTGGTGGATGCGACAGCGGCCAAGGCCATGCAGCTTGCCACCGAGTACGACCCGCAACCGCCGTTCGACTGCGGCAGCCTGCCGAAGGCGAGCGAAGACGTACTCGGCCGACTCATGGAATACATGGCTGACAAGGCTTGATTAGTAGACCAATTTAGTCGGGTATTGCATACTCAGGCGCATGCGACTCACCACCAAAGGCCGCTATGCGGTCACGGCAATGCTCGATCTGGCGCTGCATCAGCGGGGCGAACCCGTGAGCGTTTACGACGTTGCCGAGCGGCAGGGCATCAGCACGGCTTACCTGGAGCAGCTCTTTGCCCGCATGCGGCGCGCCGGCCTTCTGGAAAGCGTTCGCGGTCCGGGTGGTGGATACCAGTTCGCGCGCAGCATCGACGATATCTCTGTGTCCGATATTGTCACCGCGGTGGGTGAGGGGGTGGATGTCACCCGCTGCCACGGTGCCGCCGACTGCCAGGACGGCGGCCAATGCCTCACTCATGACCTCTGGGCAGATCTGTCGGATCAGATCGACGGCTATCTGCGTCAGGTGACGCTTGCCAGCCTTGTCGAGCGTGCAGATGTCCGCCCTTCAGGTAGCGGTGCCGCCGCCAACGGTTCGCTTATCGCCGCCCGTCAGCTGTGAACCGTCCCGTCTATCTCGATTACGCTGCGACCACGCCGGTGGACGAGCGGGTTGCCGAAGCGATGACCGCCTGCCTGACCTTTGCCGGCAACTTCGGCAATCCGGCTTCCCGGTCCCACGCCATCGGCTGGCAGGCCGAAGAGGCGGTGGAACAGGCGCGCACACAGGTCGCCGGCCTGATCAACGCGGACCCGCGGGAAATCATCTGGACCAGCGGCGCCACTGAGTCCGACAATCTGGCCCTCAAAGGCCCGGCAGACATTGCCACCCGCAAGCACATCATCACCAGCGCCATCGAGCACAAAGCGGTGCTCGATACCTGCAAGTGGCTCGAAAGCCGCGGCTTTGAAGTCACCTACCTGAAACCGGCCGCAAACGGCGAGGTGACGGCCGACGCGGTTGCACAGGCGCTGCGGCCCGACACCCTCATTGTATCGGTGATGCACGCCAACAACGAGATCGGCGTGGTCAACGACATCGCCGCCATCGGCGCCGTGTGCCGGGACAACCGCACGCTCTTCCACACCGACGCCGCGCAGAGCGCCGGCAAGGTGCCCATCGATGTGCGTGCCATGCCCATCGACCTGTTGAGCATCTCAGCCCACAAAATCTATGGCCCCAAAGGCATGGGCGCCATCTACGTGCGCCGCGACCCGCCGGTGCGCCTGACACCGCTGATACACGGCGGCGGCCACGAGTTCGGCATGCGCAGCGGCACGCTGGCCACCCATCAGATCGTTGGGCTGGGCCTGGCGGCCGAGATCATGGCGGAAGGCATGGAAGAAGAGAACGCCCGGCTGGCGGGCCTCAGAGACAGGCTCCTCTCCCACCTCCTGCAGATCCCGGGCAGCCACCTGCACGGTGAAGGCGCCGAGCGGCTGCCGGGCATCATCAACGTCGGCTTCGAAGGGGTAGATGGAGAGACCCTGCTTCTGGCGCTCGATGACCTCGCGATCTCCTCTGGATCTGCCTGCACCTCCGCGAGCGTCGAGCCCAGCTTCGTGCTGCGCGCACTGGGCGTTCCCGACGACCTGGCGCATGCTTCGCTGCGCTTCAGCGTCGGCCGTTACACCACTGAAGCCGACGTCGATCTGGCCGGCAGACGCCTGGCCGAAGTCGTGGGTGGCTTGCGCTCCGCATGATTGCGTATAATACGCGCCCCAAGAGGTTCCCTCCGAACAAATCTTTAGCATTTTCAATAAGTTAGCAACAGCAAACAGATGTTGCTTCTTCGCTCGCACCAACGGTTTTGGGGTTGGTCGGGTATTTAACAGTGGAGTGAAGTGAAATGAGCGTGGAAAGGACCCTGTCCATCGTCAAGCCCGATGCAGTGCGGCGTAACATCATCGGCGAGATCTACTCGCGTTTCGAAAAGGGCGGCCTGCGCATCGTTGCAGCGAAAATGCTGCGCCTCACCGAAGACCAGGTAAAAGGCTTCTACGCAGAGCACGACGGCAAGCCCTTCTTTGCTGACCTCTGCGACTACATGCGCTCCGGGCCGGTGGTGGTTCAGGTGCTCGAAGGTGAGGACGCCATCGCCACGAACCGCAAGCTCATGGGCGCCACCAACCCGGCCGAAGCAGAGCCCGGCACCATCCGCGCTGACTTCGCCGAGTCCATCGACGCCAACGCGGTGCACGGTTCCGATGCGCCGGAGTCCGCGGCGCGGGAAATCGCCTATTTCTTCGAGGCTTCAGAACTCTGCGACCGCGACTGACCGGTACCGAGAGAAGCCAGAGCGTGTCTGAACCCATCAACTTCTATGACCTGAACCAGAACGGACTCACTGAGTTCGTGGTGGCTGCCGGCCACCAGAAATTCAGGGCGAAGCAGTTGATGAAGTGGGTGTACCACCAGGGCATCACCGAGTTCTCGGCGATGACCGACCTGTCCCTGGCCATGCGCGCGTGGCTCGCCGAGTCGGTGTGTTTCGACCTGCCTGAAGTAGTGCACCACGCCGTATCGAAAGACGGTACGGCGAAATGGGTGGTTCGGCTCGCCAGCGGCAACTGCGTGGAAACCGTGCTCATTCCGGAAAAGTCGGAAGGCCGCGTGCGCAACACGCTCTGCGTCTCTTCGCAGGTAGGCTGCATGCTCGACTGCACGTTCTGCTCCACAGGCAAGCAGGGGTTCAACGGCAACCTGAGCACCGCTGAGATCATCGGCCAGGTGCTGATCGCCAACCAGATGCTGGCGGAGCGTAACGAGGCGGTGACCAACATCGTTTTCATGGGCATGGGCGAACCGCTGCTCAACTATGAGGCGGTGATGGCTGCGGCGGATCTGATGATGGACGACTTCGCGTTTGGCCTGTCCAAGCGCCGCGTCACCGTCTCGACAGCAGGCCTCGTACCCGCCATCCACGAAATGATGGGGCGCACCGATATGTCTCTTGCCGTATCGCTGCACGCGCCCAACGACGAGCTGCGCAACGGACTCGTGCCGCTGAACCGCAAGTACCCGATCAAAGAGCTGATCCGCGTCTGCTCCGATTACATCGAGAGCCTCGGCGAGCGGCGCTCCATGACCATCGAGTACACGCTCATGGATGGTGTCAACGACAAGCTGTCGCATGCGCACGAACTCGCCGAGCTGCTCGCCAACGTGCGCTGCAAGATCAACCTCATTCCTTTCAACCCGTTCCCGGGCTCCGGTTTCAAGCGTCCGAGCATGAACCGTGTGCGCGCATTTCAAACGGTGTTGATGCAGCGTGGTTTTGCGACCATGCTGCGCACGACACGCGGCGACGACATCGACGCGGCGTGCGGGCAGCTGGTGGGGCAGGTGCAGGACCGCACCCAGCGCCAGGCCCGTTATCGTGAACATCTGAAGGCGGGACGAACCGCCGCGCAAACCCGCAGGATTGCGGCGAAGGAGCTGGCATGACGCGCAGCATGAAACTGTTACTGGCATCGCTCGTCTGCGGTGCGCTGGGCGGTTGCGTAACCCCCGTGTCCGGCGGTATGCCGGAGCCGGCGCCTGCTGAAAACCGCATCAAGGCCCGCCTGGATCTGGCCCGTGGTTACATCAACGAGCAGTCCTGGAACAACGCCAAACGTTCACTGCTCAAAGCAC
>JAUIKX010000200.1 GCA_030430515.1 Gammaproteobacteria bacterium
ACCTTTACCGATGAGGGTGACCTTGGGTGCGTCGACGTTACCCCAGCGCATGTCCAGAAGTCGTGGCGCATCCGCAGAAGCCCGCCCGACGGCGTGAATGGTGCGGTGGCCGGCATCGAGCAGGGCCTCACCCATGATGACCGAAGCGTCGGCGCCGGCTTGCCTGGCGACCGCTCGGAATGCTTCTTCCAGCTGGGCCGGCAGCATGTGGCTGGCAGGTGCGTTGATCAGGTCTCGGGAAAGATTTGTGGATCTGACAAGGTTTTGAACGCGTGAGAGGCGGCTGTCGTCCACCGCGAGTGTTGCAGGCTGCCGCTCCGGCGCCTTGAAACGTGTGTATTGGTACGCGCCGAGACCCCAGCCTGCCAGAGCGATGTCGTTCAGCTCCTGATCCACCCGGTAGGATCCTTCCGGCAGTTGCAGGGGGAGATGACCCAGCGTGGCGATGTTCTGCCGTCCGTCCCACCCGGCAACGACCCGATCGGGTTCGGTCAGCCAGGCGACCTGCCCGGGTTTTGCTTCGAAAGACTGGCGATCGAGCCAGGAGCGATCGGCATCGCTAAGGCCTTTGCGCCAGCTTTCGATCGTGCTCTGCTCGATCAGTTGTATGGGGGTGACGGATGTTGCGTCGTGGGATATGTAAGCGTTCATTGTTCTGATTGGGCGGGTCCTAAACGTTGGAGATTCGTCGCAACCGATGCCAGAGCACCGTGCCGCCGGCAACGGCCAGGGGCACGACGATGAAGTTGACGACAGGTATGGCCAGCAGCGGTGTCACGCAGATGCCGTAGCCTAGCGCAGCACCGCGATTCTGCCTGAGGAGTTCGAGCGTATCTCTGAAGGGGAGCTGTCTGTTTTCGGCTGGGACGTCGGCAAACTGCACGGCCAGCATCCAGGCGCCGAACAGAAACCACAAAATCGGGCTCACGACGTTGATTACGGGAATGAAGGTCAATATCAGGAGGCCGATCAGTCGCGGCAGCTGGTACCGGAGCTTGCGGGCTTCCCGGCCGATGGCCGCAAGCACTTCCTGGTGCAGAGGGCGCGTCTCGGCCAGCGTGTCAGGTGCCGTTGCCAGGTGCGGTTCGAGCGCCGCAGACAGGTTACCGTGAAACGGGCTCGACAGAATGATGGCAACGAAACCAAAGAGCCATGTGCCCACCAGCAGGGCAAGTACGTAGAGCAGAGGTACGAGCACCACGCTGAGAAAGTCGAGCCATCCGGGCAGACTGGCTGCAAGCCAGCTGCCGAACTGATCCGCGTAGATGAATGCCGCCCAGACACCCAGCGCAACAATCGCCGCGGCCACCAGCGCAGGTAGCCAGACGAACTTGCCGAGCCGCCCGCTGCGTATCAACGACGCACCGTCCACAAATGCACGCACGCCGTCGGTTACGGTCACTGGACCGCCTCGTCCACGGCCTTGCGCAGAACCTCTACCATCTGTTCGATCTGCGCTTCATCGATGATGAAGGGTGGCCCGATGCAGATGATGTCTCTCACCGCTTCGGTGCCGCCGGGATAGAAAAATACCCCCATGTCCAACGCGGCGCCGATGACCTTGTCCGTCATGCCGTCCTCTATGGGAAAACGCTCCAGAGACTCGCGATCGCGCACCAATTCGATGGCCTGAAGCAGGCCGCGACCCCGGCATTCCGCAACGTGCGGATGCTCCTTGAATGCTTCCTCGAGGTGCGCGGCCAGCGTTGCTCCCAGGTCCCTGGCTCGAGATACGAGCTTCTCCTCGCGCAGTATGTCCAGCACTTCGGCGCCGGCAGCGCAGGCGGCCGGATGTGCCCCGAAGGTATTGAACATGACGGGAAAACCACCGCTCTCAAGGGCTTCGCCGATGGTCTCCGTGGCGAACACGCCCCCCAGCGGTGCATAGCCTCCGGCCAGACCTTTGCCGCCCACCAGAATATCTGGAGTAACGGGCCAGTGCTGGTAGGCGAAGTCCTGCCCGGTGCGACCGAAGCCGGTCATGACCTCATCGAGAATGAGCAGGATGCCGTGCTCGTTGCACAGCTCCTGAACAGCGGGCCAGTAGTCATCCGGCGGAATCAGGGCGCCGCCGGACGATCCCGTGATGGGCTCGGCGATGAGTGCGGCGATGGTGTCCGGATCTTCGCGTTCGATGATGCTTTTGAGGCTCTCCAGGTAGAACGCGCCAGCGTCAGCGTGATGGGCGCCCAGCGGACATCGCAGGGGGTAGGGGGTATCCGCTGCAGGATAGCCTGTGAGGACCTTCTCCAAGCCTTTGCGACGTTTCGGGTGGCCGCTGGCGGCCGTGGTTGCCAATGTCGTGCCGTGATAGGAGATATCACGCGTGATGATCTTGCTGCGACTTTTTTCGCCCAGCGCGTGCTGATACTGCAGCGCCATCTTCATGGCGGCCTCGTTGGCTTCGGAGCCGCCGGAAGTGATGTGCACTCTGGTCAGTTCTGAGGGTAGCCAGTCGTCCAGGGCTTCGAGAAGCGCCGTGCGGGTGGGCGTGCGCCAGGGTGGAATGACATAGCCGTATTCGAGCGTGGCTTTGTAAACGGCTTCCGCAACCCGCTTCCGACCGTGACCGACATTGGCGACGATCGCACCGCCGGCAGCGTCGAGCACTCGGGCGCCCTGGCGGGTATAGAGATGTACGCCCTCGGCGCGGGTGATCTCGATCGCGCGGTTGGGGATGAATGGCCAGCTTCTATCGGTCATCTCTCTGCGATCTTCGTGTGTGCGGTCATCCGGTTTAGTGCTCCAGGTGATTCTCGACAGGCTCCGACCAGGGGCGGGCATTCGTGTACAGCGTGCGCCGCTGCCGAAGCATCGTCAGAACAGCTTCCGCTTCGCCGCGGTTGCTGGCATCACTGATTGCCGCAGTCAGGCTTTCCACTGCTGCAGCAAAGTTCGCCTGCCGCGCCTGCGCGGCTGCCAACGTGTCGAGATATTGCCACCCTCCCGAAGTGATTGCGATGTCAGCGATGAGTGTCTCGGCGCGAGCCCCGTCGGCGCCGGTCGCATCGGGGTCTGTAGCGAGCCACCAGGCGAGAATCCGACGGGCATCAGTCAAACCACGTTCTGCCGCCTCGCGAGCCAGTTGCCGCGCGGCTTTGCGCTCGCCGGCTGCATGGGCCTGCCGCGCGAGAGCAAGCATCGCGGGCGGATAATGACGCTCGCTGGCTTCCCGCAGCCACCTGGTGCGCGTTTGTCCTGAAAATAAGCGTGCCAGCTCGTACTGTGCGGGCGCAAAGCCCTGGTCGGCGCTCTTCTGCAGGTATTCGATCCGTTTGCTCTGGTCGGGAGCGGGCTTGTCAAATCCGGTGTAGGCGTCGGCAAGCAGCGCCTGGGCGTATCGGTCGCCCCGGTCGGCGAGGGCTGAGAGCCAGGCTAAAAAGCCGTCGCTCACTTCGCTGCCCTGCTTGTTGTAGAGCGGTCCGGCGTACGACTGTCCTGACGGCAGCTCGAGCAGACCGTTACTGACGACACCGTTGTTCCACTGGCCGCTGATGACCCATCCGTCTGCCGTTTTTCGGGTGCCTGGGCCGGCGGTTCGATTCAGCTCCCACGAACCCTCGTGATATGAGCCATCGGCAAAGTACTGTTTGCCCGTACCGCTGCGTTTGCCCTGGTGCCATTCACCGACGTATCGGTTGCCGTTGGGCTCCTCGAGTGTGCCTTCGCCTTCGAACAGGCCGTTGGCCCAGCCGCCCTCGTACTGCATGCCGACGCCGTTGCTCCAGCGGTGGTTGCCCGATGCCGGGCGTTCGCTTTTCAGCCTGGGAAACTGCCCTAAGTCCTGTGCGGCAAGGTCTGGCGTGGGAAGGTCCACATCTGACGGTTGGATGATGGGTCTCGGTGCTGCAGGAAGCTCGGTGAGCGTTGGGTCGGAGTGGCCTGCACAGGCTGCGAGAAAGAGCGCCAGAAATAACGGCGTTGCCGTACGGACGAGGTTGTAGTGGTAGAGTTGCACGCAGATTCAAACAACGATTTGGAGGGAAGTTGGCCATGGCTCAGGGTGTGAATCAAGAGAACGTTACAGCGTGGTTGCTGGAAAACATTGATGGCGTCGTAGCGCCTTTTGAGTTCACGCTCATAGCAGGTGGGCACTCCAACCTCACCTTCATGGCGCGGGACGCTGCCGGCCGCGAGCTGGTGCTGCGCCGGCCGCCGCTCGGCCATGTGCTCGAAAGCGCGCATGACATGGCCCGGGAGCATCGTATTGTGGCAGCTCTTGGGCCCACGGATGTGCCAGTGGCGCCTGCGCTGGCGCTCTGCAGCGATCCAGAGGTCAACGAAGCACCCTTTTACATCATGGAGTACATCGCTGGACCTGTGCTGCATGATCTGGCGAGCGCGCAGGGGGTCTCTGATGCGGAAAAGGAGCGCATCGGCTTCGACGTTGTCGATGTGCTCGCGGGGCTGCATGGCGTCGATCCGGATTCGGTAGGCCTTGGCGACCTTGGACGCAAAGAAGCCTATCTGGCCCGTCAGCTCAAGCGCTGGAACAAGCAGTGGGAGGCTTCGAAGACTCACGAGATCCCCGAGATGGAGGCAGTGAGCGCCCTGCTCGAGGAGCAGATGCCTGAGCAAGTCGGTTCCGCCATCGTGCATGGTGACTACCGCCTGGGCAACATGATCGTAGGTGACGGCCGTATCCGCGCGGTGCTCGACTGGGAGCTCTGTACCCTTGGTGATCCTTTGGCGGATGTGGGTTATGTGCTCAATTCATGGGTGTTGCCGGGTGATCCCGGGGCGGAAGAGGCGGATGTGCCCACGATGGCCGGCGGATTTCCCTCGAGGGATGCCCTCAGCGAACGATACGCCAGGGCGACCGGGCGCGATCTGTCGGGTATCAACTATTATCGTGCCTTCTCCCACTGGCGGCTGGCGGCCATCGGCCAGGGCGTCTACAAGCGCTACCTGGTTGGCGCCATGGGTGACAACCGCGACCTCGATCTGGATCAGTACAAAGAGAGCGTGCACACCCGAGCTGAGGCTGCGCTGGCGCTACTCGAGGGCTAGCGTTTCGTTGAGGCCCGCGGAACCCGAGACTTCGAGCGTCTGGATGCCATGCGCCACGATGCCGAGCACGATGCAGGGGGTGATGGGCTTCTCCGGAGGGTCGCCATTTGCGGGTTCGGATGGTGCGCCATCCCGCCTGCCGATTCTTACGTGAAGGACCGAATTCTGCGCTTCGTATCCCTCCAGAGCGAAGCGAAAGCGATCTGATGCCGAAGACTGCCGGCTGATGGCCACCATCAGCCCATGGTTGCCCGGTTCCGGCTCGGAAAGTAGTTGGCTGCCCCTGAGTTGAGCGATGCGGGCCATATTTACCGGGTAAACGCCATTTCCCGCGCGCTCGCAGTGCGCACGGTTCAGCATTACGGTGACGATGGGTTCATGGGACGAGCAGGATGCTGCACACGCACAAAAAAACACGGCCAGGCGAGCTTTCATCGGCGTTCAGGGTCGTTCGAGGTTCCAGGTTTCGATAAAAAAAGGCGCGTCAGTGGTTGGGGACCGCTGAGAGCAACTTCGCTTCTGGGGGAAGGACACTTGAAAGGGAGGACTGCATCTTTGAAGTTGCTTTGCGCGCCTGGAAACCTTTAAGTTGTGCACATTATGTACTGTACAAAACTTCTGTCAACCCCCTGTTTCGACTTTTTGTACAGTTTTTTCGAGGCCTTTGTACAGGTTTCTAGTTCGGGCGGCTGAGCAGCTGATCGGCCTGAACGAACGTTTCCAGCGCCATCTCGAGCTGTGCTCTGGCATGGGTGGTGTCATTGTAGAGCTGTTCGTACAGTACGGCGTCGGCATCATTTGCCTCATCACCTTTCTGTTCGCGAAGGCTTTCCTGGTCGGAGCAATCGAGGGTGAACTCGCTGAAAGCATTGAGCTGAGTAATCAGGTTGACCAGGTGTGCGGGGATATTGTTGCTGTCTTTGCTGGACGAAGCGATGGCGATCAGCTCTTCATCGGAAAAGCGGTTGGCAGCTGATCGGGCTGCCCTCAGCGGCGCGCCGGCGCTGCTCGCGCAGGCCTGCTCGATGCCTGCCCAGCTGGCGGGCCACTGCAGAACGGGGTGGCCGGCTGACATGGCAGCTTCGGTCTGCGCCGGTGTCGCAAACTGGTAGAGCAACACCAGACGGGCCTGGGGCTGCTTCTTCTGCAGGTACTGGATGGTCTCGGGGGCCAGCACAGGAACCTGTACAACCAGTGCGTCGAGGTCGGGCGTGGATTGCAGGTCGTCATCCGCGAACGCATCGAGATTAGACCACCTGGCCACAACGTTCACCCGGCTGGTTTCGACCTGGCTCTGTTCGAGCACGACTACGTTCGGGCCGACCAGGCCGACCGTTGCCGGTCGAGAGGCGGCTTCGGGCCGGCTCATCAGCTTTGCATCGAGATGCTCGTCGGTCAGGTCAACCAGCGAGCTGATCGGGTGTCCCTGGTCGATCAGCTGGCGGATCTTCTTCAGGCGTTCCAGCTGGGCGCCGGAGTAGAAGCGGGTTTTGCCTTCACGCTTTGCGGGCAGCAGGGCATATCGTCGCTCCCAGGCTCGCAGCCGCTCCACAGAAATACCGGTGAGCTTGGCGATGGTACCGATCCTGTACA
>JAUIKX010000201.1 GCA_030430515.1 Gammaproteobacteria bacterium
CATTCGGTCCACTCATAAGCTACCTCATTGCTGGCCACCACGCCGGGCTCGCCGATGAGCACGAACTCTTCAACGCCCGCCTGAAAAATCCGGCGAGCGCCCTGGACACGTTCCTGAAAACCACCGAAGCGCCGGTGCTCTTCATCGCCGAAAGTGCAGGGCGACGGGAGCTCCTAAGCGACCATCTCAAACGCGCCTCACTGCCCCCATCCGTTCACGAAGACCTTTCGGGCTTTCTCGAGAGCGATGACCATTTCGGCATCATCACCGCACCGGTGGATCGCAGCACGGTATTCGAAGACCTGGTGATCCTGGCCGAGGAACAGCTGCTGGGTACCGCACCTCAGAGCCAGACCGTGCAGACCAAGAGCGGCCGTGTCGTCGACCCGGACCAGATCGTGCGCAACCTGACGGAACTGCACGTCGGCGCGCCGGTAGTGCACCTCGATCACGGCATCGGCCGCTACCAGGGACTGCAGAGCCTGGAGATCGATGGCGCAACCCACGAATTCCTCACGATCACCTATGCTGACGACGCCAAGCTCTACGTGCCTGTCGCCGCGCTGCACCTGATCAGCCGCTACACCGGAGCAGACGAACAGGCCGCACCCCTGCATCGCCTGGGCTCCGATCAGTGGGAAAAAGCCAAACGGCGTGCTGCCGAACGGGCGGTCGATGTGGCCGCCGAGCTGCTGGACATATATGCCCGCCGCGAGCTCAGAACCTCCCGCGCCTTCAAGACGCCGGAGCAGGAGTACCAGCGTTTCGTCGATCAGTTCCCTTTCGACCTCACGCCAGATCAGGCTGTAGCCATCGACGCCGTGGTAGACGACCTGAAAAGTCCCAGAGCGACCGACCGGCTCATTTGCGGAGACGTAGGCTTCGGCAAAACCGAAGTGGCCATGCGGGCAGCCTTCATTGCCGTGCAGGAAGGCGCCCAGGTGGCCATGCTCGTGCCTACGACCCTGCTGGCCCAGCAGCACGGGGAAACCTTCAGGGATCGCTTCGCAGACTGGCCCGTGCGTATCGAGGTGATGTCCCGGCTGCAGAGCGATGCCGAGACGAAAGCCGTCAAAGAGGGTATCCGTTCGGGCAAGGTGGACATCGTCATCGGTACGCACAAGCTCCTGGGGCAGGACTTCTCCTTCAAAGATCTCGGCCTCGTCATCATCGACGAAGAGCACCGTTTCGGCGTGCGCCAGAAAGAACGCCTGAAAGCTCTGCGAGCCGAAGTCGACATACTGACCCTGACCGCGACACCCATCCCGCGAACTCTGAACATGGCGATGAGCGGCATCCGCGATCTGTCCATCATCGCCACCCCTCCGGCCCGCCGCCTGTCGATCAAGACCTTCGTGCAGGAGAAACGCAACCATGTGCTGAAGGAAGCCATCACCCGCGAACTCATGCGGGGCGGCCAGGTGTTCTACCTGCACAACGAAGTCCGCAACATCGAAGAAGCGGCCCGGGCGCTGGCTGAGCTGGTACCAGAAGCCCGCATCGGCATCGGTCATGGCCAGATGCCCACCCGCCGGCTGGAAGCGGTGATGAGTGAGTTTTATCACAGGCAGCTCAACGTGCTGGTCTGCACCACGATCATCGAAACAGGCATCGACATACCCAACGCCAACACCATCATCATCGAACGGGCAGACAAGTTCGGCCTCGCTCAGCTGCACCAGCTTCGCGGCCGCGTTGGTCGTTCTTCGAGACAAGCCTACGCGTATCTGCTCACGCCAAACCGCAGAGCCATGTCCGCAGATGCGGTCAAGCGCCTGGAGGCCATCGAGGCGTCAGGGGAGCTGGGCATCGGCTTCACTCTGGCCACCCACGACATGGAGATCCGCGGCGCCGGCGAACTGCTGGGAGACGATCAGTCCGGCCAGATCGAAAGCGTCGGTTTCTCCCTCTACATGGAGCTTCTGGACCGGGCGGTGCAGGCGCTTCGCGATGGGCGCACGCCCGACCCGGAGGCGCCGCTTGAACCCATCAGCCAGGAGGTGAACCTCCATGCGCCTGCGCTGATCCCCGATGACTATCTCCCGGATGTGCACACACGCCTGATCCTCTACAAGCGGATCGCCAATGCAGCCACCGACGAGGCGCTGGACGGACTGATGGTGGAAATGATCGACCGGTTCGGCAACCTGCCGGACGCAGCGCGACGCCTATTCGAAGTCACGCGGCTGAAGCTGACCGCCACCCGGCTCGGCATCACCCGAATCGATGTCGGGGATAGCGCCGCGCGGTTCGAGTTTGACGAGCACACCCGGGTCAACCCCCTGCAGATCGTAAAACTGGTACAAAATGCGCCATCGACGTATCGCCTGGACGGCGCCACCACACTACGGTGCACACAAAGCACACCGACGTTCGAAGAGCGGGTCGAGTTTGCCGCCGGAGTTCTGGCAAAACTGAGCCTGGCGGAAGACGGCGCCTCCTCCATCAAGGCTGCATCATGAAACACCTGTTCACTCTCCTGCTTCTCTCACTGGCCGGCAACGCTGTTCAAGCTGCTGATGCCGAGGCAATCGGCGAGCGGCTGCAAGCCCGCTGGTTCGAAACGGAAGTCATCATTTTCGAGTATCCCGGTGTCGGCGAGGAGTTCGAGGGCGAGACGCTGACAACGGACAAACCGCGCCATTTCCCCGGCAACATGATCCAGCTGCAGAACACGCCCTACCCATTCCCGCTCGAACCGGATACAGCGGATGACGCATACGACTTCCGGATGGGACGAGGTGAGCAGGCGCTCGTCGTCGAGCCCTACGAAGAACCGCAGGTCATCATTCGTCGCATTGCAGAAGAAGCAGAAGAAGCAGAAGGGAAAGACGGCCCGCTCGACACGGCAGCTTCCAGCTTCGAAGAGTTGTCAGGCGAAATTGAGCCCTCGCCACAGGAAGTGCTGGACCAGGCGCTGGCGGAATTCGAAGCTTCCCTCTACGACAAGGCGCTGAAGCTGCAGGAAACGCTGACCCTCGACGAGCCGGTCGCCAGGCTTACATGGCAGGATCGGCACCGCATACTCTTCCATCAGCGGTGGCTGCAGCCTGTGCCGCCACGCGGTGAGCCGCTGCCGGTTCTGGTACAGACCGGTCCTGTTACCGATGACCTCCACGAGCTGGAAGGAACACTTGCGCTTACGGTCGGCCGCTACCTGCACCTCCGTGCCACTTTATGGCTGCAGGAGTGGGCGCATGCACCACAGCCGCAGGCAGAACCACCAGACCCGCCGAACTTTCCGGACAGCGCGGACGGAGACGCCTCCGAAGCACTGGCGCAGGAGAACGCGCTGGCCCCACCCGCAGCCGCTCCTGAGCGCAGGTACGTCGCGATCGATGAAAGCCGCCGCATGCGTAGCGGCGAGATGCACTACATCGACCATCCGCGTTTCGGCGTGCTTGTGAGGGTCGACCCCGTCGCCATTCCAGAGCATCTGATCCTTGCTCTGGAGGCGCTGGAAAACGCCGACGACTGAAGCGCTCAGTGCAGCTTGCGGATGAGCGTGCCCAGGCGGGCTTCACCGGCACGCGCCACCCTGGCCATGTCTTCCATAACGATTGCACCCACGCCCGCGGCGGGATTGACGACCAGGCAGACAGCCGCATAGGGGATGCCCAGCTCGCGAGCGAGGGACGCTTCCGGCATGCCGGTCATACCGACTATCGTGCAGCCGTCACGTGAAAGACGGCGAATCTCAGCTTCAGTCTCCAACCTGGGACCTTGCGTGCAGGCATACACGCCGCCATCGATCGCCTCTTTGTCTGCCGCCAGCAGCCGCCTGCGCAACGCGGCATCGTATGGCTCATCGAACAGCACGTGATTGACCGCTTCGCCGTTGGAACTTCCGCTGAAGGTATGCGCCCGGCCCCAGGTGTAGTCAATCAGCTGATCCGGCACCACCAGGTTACCGGGCTCGAGCACCGGATCGATACCGCCGACGGTAAACAGCGCAACAATCTCATCAACGCCCGCATCGTGTAAGGCCTTGACGTTCGCCTGATAGTTGATTTCGTGCGGCGCAAACTGATGATCGTCGCCATGCCGGGGCAATACCACCAGTGGTCGACCCGAAACAACGTGCACGCGCGGCGGTGCGCTGGCTTCACCAAATGGGGTCTTCGCGGACCTGATCTCCTGCGCCTCGTCGAGCGCCAGCCCCATCGATCCGCTGATAACGCCGATCACGTGTCGCTCACCGCCCGGATCTCCGGCAGATTGCGCCAGAATCCCTGGCAATCCATACCGCACCCGAAAAGATATTCAGGGCCGCATTCAAGCGCTACGAAGTCCGGTCGGTACTCTGTCTTCTTGTCTACGACCTTGTTCGCCAGCACCGCCGAGAAGACCCGTTGCGCCCCCTGTTGCGCGAGCTCAGACGCCAGCATCGAAAGCGTTATGCCTTCGTCGAATACGTCGTCTACCAGCAGCACGGTGCGACCGACCACATCGACTTCCGGCCGTGCATGCCAGATGAGATCGCCTGGCAGGCCGCTGCTGTAGCGGCTGACGTGCACGGTCGACTGGTGCAGAGGAAAGTGCAAAAGCGGCATCAATTGCCCAGCCAGGTAGAGGCCGCCCTGAAGCACCGGCATGAGAATCGGCTGAGTTTCCCTTAACGCAAGATCGATACGCACCGCCATCTGCGCGATGGCTTTGCGCACGTTATCTGCTTCATGGACCACAGTTGAGTCATCGAGAAGCTGCTGCGGGGTCATGGGTTCTCCACCGGAACCGGCGCCATCTGAATGGTCTGTGTTGGATAGGCGATCTCCGCGCCGTGCGCTTGAATGATATCGGCGATCTGCAGAAGGATGTCCTGCTTGATCTCATGGTATTCGGTCCAGACGGTGGTCGTGGTGAACGTATAAACCATGATATCCACCGAGCTCTCAGAAAACTGCAGCAGGTTCACGATGAGTGTCTGGTTGGCATCGATCGCTTCATGACCGGAAAGCATGGTCTTGATGCCGTCCACGATCTGAGCGACCACCGATACGTCGTCGTATCTGACACCGATCGTCTCGTGTATACGTCGGTTGGACATGCGTGATGGATTTTCCACGGTGATGCTCGTGAAGATCGAGTTGGGGACGTACAGCGGCCGCTTGTCGAACGTGCGTATCCGGGTGAGCCGCCAACCGATGTCCTCTACGGTACCCTCAATCTGCCGGTCGGGAGAGCGAACCCAATCCCCGACGGCAAACGGCCGGTCAAGAAAAATCATCAGCGCACCGAAGAAGTTCGCCAGCAGATCCCGGGCGGCAAAGCCGATGGCGATTCCGCCGACACCCCCGAACGCGAGTACACCGGTAATCGGGATGCCGAGGTACTGGAGCCCCATGAGCACACCGGACACGATGACCGCGGCGCGCAGCAGCTTGCCGATAGCCAGCGCCGTCGTCTGATCCATCGAGCTGCCGGCATACTTGGGGTCGGCCACATGGGCTTCGCAGTAGGAGATGAAGCGCACGGCAAACCAGACCAGAAGCGTCAGTATCAGAACGGTTCGCACCGGATCCACGTACTCGAAGATCTCAGCCTGGTCCTGACCACCCGCCGCTTCAGCGGCGAACGAAATGCCCACCACCCAGATAGCGAGCCCCAGAGGCCGACGCAGCGCTTCGACGAACGCATCGTCGTAGAGATTGGCAGTCTTCCCTACGGCGCCGGCCAGCCGATCACATAGATACTTTGCGAGGAGCCTGACGATCCCCGTGCCAACGACGATGAGGAAAACCCAGGCGACCCACGCATGGGTGCCAAGATACTCAGTCACGGTTTCCATCAGAAAAACCTCGTCAATTCAAACTGCATGAAATCCTCGCGGTCCAGAAAAGAGCCGCGTCCCTCACCCGAGAAGACCCGCGCCTCGAGGCTCATCGACCAATCGGTGCCGATCTGGCGCTCGGCCTCCACAGAGATGATTCGCTCGTGGCTGCGGGTATCGCGAATGAACCCCAGAAGAACACTGGTATCGCTGAAATCGTTGAAGGTCAGCCGGGCACCCAATGCCACATCACGTTCGTAGAGCGTGAAAGACGCATCTTCATCCCTGCCGTCGTAGAGATACTCACCGACAATGCCGAGGTCTGCGTTGCTGCCGAATACCCCGACGAACGTGCGTTCGAAGCCAACCACCGCAGCGGCAAAGCGGTCACCATCACCGCTGCGGGTGAGCGCCTCGGCTTTGAGCGCCCAGTGTCCGCTCAGATACTGCGCATCGATTCCGGCCTGATCCACCACATCGTAGATCGGCACCAGCCGTTCCGTGTCCGGGTCATAGCGAAACCGGGGGTCTCGATTGGTACCACTGAACAGGTGCAGCCCAACATCGAGCCCACCGACTGAAGACGACCATCGAACGGCGCCATCGAGACGTTTCGCCCGGGCTCCGGATTCGTACTCCGCCTGATCGGCGTCCACCCGGGTGGGAAACCGCGGCCGCCCATCACGGCCGGCGAAGCTCCGTTCCCGGAAACCGGACAGCAGGAACACGTCGATGAGCCCCCAATCCCGCACGAGAGACAGCTGCACCATGGGCTGCCCCAGCCGGTCCTCATCGTCGACGTTCTCAACGGCATCGGTCTG
>JAUIKX010000202.1 GCA_030430515.1 Gammaproteobacteria bacterium
CGTGGTCGATGGCGGGGAATCGGCTGGCTGGGCCAGCGTCACGGCGCGTTCTGCAGGTCCCGGCCTCTATATGCAGAATGGCTACCTGGGCTGCCTCGGGATCTCCCAGGGTTTCGCCATCGGTACAGCCATCGCGAATCCCGGCCGCCCTGTGGCCATTTTCTCCGGTGACGGTGCGGTGGGTTTCAACATTCAGGAATTCGACACCATGGTGCGCCACGAGCTGCCGATCGTCACCATCGTGATCAATAATGCCTGCTGGGGTATATCCCAGCGCGGTCAGGACATCGTGTTCGGTGAAAATCGCAGGAGTATCGTTGGCCTCGCGAGCACCAGCTATGACCAGGTTGCCGTTGCCTTCGGCGGCGATGGCGAGACCGTTACCGTCTTTGATGACATCGCACCGGCCATCCGACGGGCGCAGTCAACAGGGCGCCCGACGTGTATCAATCTCATCGTCGATGCCGACGTGGTGAATCCTGCGATACCGCCCATGGTGGGGGATCCGACGGTGCCGGATCAGATCATGATTCCCTACTATGAGAACATCCCACTTCGCTCAGGCGGGAACTGAATCATGCGCGCAGCTGTTATGGATGGAAAAGTCATCGAGGTGCGGACGCTGCCCGATCCGATACCCGGCCCGGGACAGATTCTGGTTGCGCCCATCGCCACCGGTATCTGCGGCAGCGATCTGCACTTTCGTGAGCAGGTGGTGGAAGCGGTAGAGCAGGGTGTTGCCATGCCGCCGATCGTTCCCGGACATGAATTTTCCGGCACCATTGTCGAAGTGGGTTCTGGCGTAGACGGGCGCTTCAAGGCAGGTGCCATCGTCACCGCCAACCCGTTCACACACGGCGCGGAAGGGCCGGAGTGTGTTGGCTTGTCAACCAGCTTTTCAGGCGGGTTGGCGACCCTGTCCCGCGTGGACGCGATTCGCTCGATCCTCGTCCCGGAGTCGGTGCCGCCCCATCTTGCGGCTCTGACGGAACCTCTGGCTGTGGGGCTGCGCGCGGCGAGCCTGGCGGACCGCAATCCAGGGCCGAACCTGGTGATCGGTTGCGGGCCTGTGGGGCTCGCGGTGATATTCGCGCTGCGCGCAGCTGGACGCGGACCGATTCTGGCCGCGGATTATTCCGCCCCCCGCCGCCGGGCTGCCGAGGCACTTGGCGCAGACATCGTCATCGACCCGGCCGTGCATTCGCCGTTCGAGCGCTGGTCGGATCTAGCATTTACTGAAGCCGCGATGTCACCGCTGCTGGAAGGTACGTTCGACCGCCCGGTCGCGCCGAACATCTTCGAGTGCGTGGGTGCCCGAGGACTCATCGACCAGATCACGGCACAGGCGCCGCAACACAGCCACATCATCGTGGTCGGCGTGTGCGCGCATCAGGACCATTTCGTGCCGCTCAACGGCATCCAGAAAGAGCTGACGCTCGAATTCAGCTTCGCCTACACCATGGTAGACTTCCAGGAGTCGCTCGCCCGCATCGCTCAGTCTCCCGATCAGGTGGAGCACCTGGTCAGCAGCCGGCTGCCACTGGATCAGACCGCTGCCGCGTTCGATGCGCTCGCCAGCGATCCTGAGGAAGTGAAGGTGCTCGTGCACCCGCAGGAGGGATGATGAATCACATCGAGCGTCTTCAGGACGACGGCTTTTGCGTGCTCCCGGATGTGCTGACTCCGACCCAGGTCGCGGACGTACGCGCCCGGCTCTTGAGATCGGCTGAGGAAAGCGAACGGCGCGGCGCGCCGACCTTCATTCCCTCGCTGGATCACAATGCCGCCAACGTGCGGGTGTTCAATCTGTTGGATCTCGATCCGGTCTTTCGCGAGCTGATTCTGCACCCGGCAGCGCTGGAGCTGGTGCAGGGTCTACTGGGCGATGGGTACATGATTTCCAACTTCACCGCGAACATCGCCCGTCCCGGCAGCCGTTCCATGAACATCCACTCAGATCAGGCGCTGGTGATACCGGAGCCGTGGGAAGCACCCTGGGCCATCAACGTGATCTGGTGCCTGGACGACGTGACCGCGGAGAACGGCGGCACGCTGCATCTGCCAGACAGCCACCGCATCCGTCGGGTAGCTGACTTGCCGGATGACGCGGTTGCACGCATGGTTCCCTTTACAGCCCGCGCAGGTTCCATCATCGGTATGGACGGCCGCATGTGGCACACTTCCGGCGCAAACATCACCGAAAATCAGGAGCGCGCATTGCTGTTCGGCTACTACACCATGGATTTCATTCGCCCGCAGGTGAACTGGAACGCGACGCTTTCTCCAGAGACAATCGATTCGCTCGATCCTGAGCTGTTCGAGCGGTTGGGGCTGGGCCCGATGGCCAACGTCCGCCACGGCGGCAGTCTGACATCACTTTCAGGTGTACTGTGAGTCGCGCTGCGGGTGTTCTCTTTACACTGCTGCTGCTCTCGACGCCGGCAGCGGCCGCCAAGCGCACGGCTGTTTTCGTGCTGTTCGATGGCTTTGCTCCGCAACTCATCGATCAGGCGCCCACGCCGAACCTCGATCGCATTCGTGCTGGTGGCGCCTGGACCCACGAGCTCGAACCGGTGTTTCCAACCGTTTCGGCGGTCAACCACAACTCCTACGTCACCGGCTGCACACCGAGCCGCCACGGAATCGTCTCCAACTATTTTCACGACCCGGAGAAAGGTTACTTCGATGGTGTCAGAGATGCCGACTGGCGGCTGGCATGTGAGTCGATCTGGGAAACGGTGGAGCGGCAGGGTGGGGTGGCCGCGGCTCTGGGATTTGCCGGTCACTTTTCTACGGAGCGTGGCGCGACCGCAACCCATGCGCCCCTTGAACGTCAATGGCCGGAGTCCCCGGAAGACCCCGTGCGCACGGATCAGGTGCTCGAGCTGCTGGCGCTGCCTGCCGAAGACCGTCCCGACTTCATCGCTGCCTACTACAAAGGGCCTGATTGGATTGCCCATTGGAGTGGCACCGGCGCGTCCGAGACCATTGCGGCGACTTCGAGCGCCGATGCAGAGGTCGGCCGGCTCATGGCGGCCATCGAAGCGCTGCCCGAAGGCGAGGAGGCGTTGCTGTTCGTGGCCGCTGATCATGCCATGGTGGATGTCACCACGTACTTCAACATCGGCCGGATCATGACGCGGCTCGAACTGCCAGGTCGCTACGCCTCAGACGGCGCTCATGCGTTCATCTACCTCGATGACAAGAGTGCGAAAGCGCGCATCGTCGATGCGCTTGCGGCTTACGACATGCTCTCGGTTTTCGAGGCCGGAGACTTTCCGGATTACTATCCTGGCGACTCAGCCGGCCGATCGGGCGACATTCTCATCGTGCTCGATCAGCCTTACTGGATCGCCGATCCGCACGAGTTTCCTGACTGGGCCCGTTGGCTTGGTCTGACGGCGATCTGGCCGGAGGTGTTCGACGTGCCGGGCGGTATCAAGGCGACGCACGGATACCCGCCCGACGACGCAGGTATGGGGACGACCTTTTATGCCTGGGGCGAAGGTGTACGGCCGGGGTACGAGATTCCGCAGATCCGCATGATCGATGCGGCGCCATCGGCGCTTGCCTGGCTGCAGGTTACGCCGGATGCTGCGTCAGAAGGTCAGCCCGTTACGGGGATGTTCCAGCCTGCGGCCACCTTGCCTGCGACGAAGGACGCTGATCAGCGTTGAGACTTTCTGAATCTGCGCCAAGCGGTGGTCGCGCTGCGTAACGGCGCGGTCAGCCGCCAGGAGCTGCTGCTGGTGAGGTGGTCCACCTTTGCTTTCTGGGTGGCCATCACCCGGAGTTCATAATCCAGATCGGTTGCCGGTGCAGGTTCGTTTGCACCGTTGATGAGAGACGAGTCGAAAAAAGACAGCGGCTGATGCTCGGAAGTCACGATGAGGAGACCGCTCTGGCGATCGAGTTCGATGCCTTTGGGCCCGCCTTCCTCGGGGTTGGTATTGCCCTTCAGAAACGTCTCGTCGTCCATCGAGCGTAAATTGCATTCGGGATTGAATACCCCATGCCAGGTGCCGTCGGGGCAGTGGAAACTTCGGATGTACGGCGTGCCTGCGTCTGCGGCGAACAGTCGTTTGCCGTCTGCGCTGAAGTGCAGGCCGTGCGGATAGTGAATCTGTCGGAGTATGGCCACCGGCGGGGCGTCCGCGTTGAGTGGCGTTGCCGCCAGGTCGAATATCGCAATGTTGTGCGCATCGTGATTGCTGATGGCGAGCCACCTGTGGTCCGGGCTCAGAGCCAGGCCATCCGGCAGCTCGACCCATCGGTTCAGCAGTTCGCGTTCGCCGGTCAGCGTGATGCGGTCATTCAGCGCCAGTTCGTGCTCGGTCACTTTGTTGGTGGCGTTGTTGCAAACGAGAAGCTTCGCTGAGTCCGGCCCGGACGTTATGACCCGTACCGATCCCGGCAGCCCGAGCTTTGGTGCCTTCCGGGACGGGCGGACGAACACGGGGAGCAAGTCGGCATTACCGTTACCGGTGGGCGGCAACTCGAAGACCACGAGGTCGCCCTCACGGTTGGCGACGGCCAGATGCCGATTGCCGATGAAATCTATGCCGTGCGGGCGTTTCAGGTTATCTGAAGAGATGATCTGACCCGAGTTCAGGGCGATGGTCGAGCTCGCGCCCACGCCCCGTATGTCGATGTCCAACAACGCGATCTGGTTACGCGCAAAGCCCGCGATGGCCAGCCGCCGTCTGTCGGGGGAAAGTCTGATGTCCTCTGTGCGGGCGATGCGGTCGATGACGGCCCGGGCGCCGTCTGTCGCGGTGTAATTGATTTCCTGCAGTTTCATCTCTGGTGCAGCCTGAATATGGATCAAGTAGAGCCCGACCGGATCGGGCTGTCTGTGTCGCGGTCATGATTCTGTTCGGTTTCGCCCCATGAACGGGTCCAGAATGTCACCAGCGAGGCGTTGGGAAAGAGCCAGCGCAGCGCGGTTTCGCTCAGCAGGTAACGCCCCCGGTTCAGCCGGTGGCGAAACGCCACGTGCACCGGGTTCGACCAGTCGATGGGGTACCACTCATCCCGGCTCAGCAGGGTCACTGTGCTGCATCGGAGCGGCCTTTTCTGCCGAATCTGCGCGCTGACAGGTAGCGCGCGTTCGCGGATCGCAGCTTCGTCGGAGGCAACATAGAACTCGTAGGTCTCGCGGAGCAACCTGGGTCCGGTAAAGGCCTCCGGAGCAAAGCGCAGGTCGTCGTTCGCTGCCGTCAGCTCGCTGAGTTTATCCATGGCCATGGCGATCATCAGCAGCCAGAAAATTTCTCCAGGTCGCGAGGCCATGATGGCATTCGGTATTGAATCCGGAAATTTCGGATTGCTGCCCATACGCCCGAGCGCGATGTGGTGGCCTTTGAGCATGTCGCTCAGGGGGCGCAGACACTGAGTATCCATGTCGGCATACAGTCCACCGAAATGGAAAAGGTAGAAAGGTCTGACCATATCGGCCCGAAAGATCTCTGCCGGGTAGTCGTCGTAAGTCGGGAGAAACCATGGGTAGTGCTGTTCGATGAATCGACGATTGTCGTCGTCATCCCAGAGCGTGCACGCGAACTGTGGGTTCTGCGTGCGAAACGATGCCTGCCAGTGGGCGTAGTTCAACGGCAGTACGTCACGGCATTTCCAGGTCTGGAACAGACGCTCCGGGATCGATTCGCAGTCTGAAGCGGGTTCGAGCGGTGGGTTGTTTGAACGATCCTCGTCGATTCTTGGCGGCGCGCACATCCACGGCAGCGCGACCTGAGCGATGAGCAACCGCCAAGTCGTCGCGTCGGCCAGCCCGATCAGCAAAGCCTTGGTGAATCTTGCGAGCTGCCGGAACATGGCCGATCTCTGAATTTTTTGTGCTTTGTGACCATATTAGACCCGTTGGCGGGCTGCAGGTGAGAAGCTCAGCACAGGTGAGCACTCTGCTGGTCGATATACTCCAGCGAGTCGAAATGCAGCGGACGCAGCCCGTGGAAACACCCATCAATGATTACCTCAAGGAACTCGCCAGCGCTGATGGCTCAGACCTCTACCTGAGCACTGGAGCGCCTCCAAGTGGCAAGTTCCAGGGCGAGCTGCGCCGGCTTTCAGACAAGATCTACGGGTCTGGTGAGGTCGAAGCCATCGCCGATGCGCTGATGGACGACGAGCAGCGTGCGGCTTTCCAGAAAGACCTGGAAATGAACCTGGCGATCTCCATACCCGGTGTGGGCCGCTTTCGCGTCAACATTTTCAAGCAGCGCAACGAAACCTCCATTGTTGCCCGCAACATCAACACCGATATACCGCGCTTCGACGATCTGGGTCTGCCGGAGGTGCTGCGCGAGGTGATCATGACCAAGCGCGGGCTCGTGCTCTTCGTCGGTGGCACGGGTTCTGGTAAGTCCACCTCACTGGCGGCCCTGATCGACCATAGAAACACCAATACCGGTGGGCACATCATCACGATCGAAGATCCCATCGAGTACGTGCACACGCATAAGAAGAGCATCATCAATCAACGCGAAGTCGGTGTGGATACGCGCAGCTTCCGCAACGCTCTGAAAAACACCCTCCGTCAGGCGCCGGACGTGATTCTCATCGGCGAGGTACG
>JAUIKX010000203.1 GCA_030430515.1 Gammaproteobacteria bacterium
CGCTTCCTGCACCAATCCAGTGGTCTGGAACCGATGGAAGTCCATCAAGGCATGGGTGCACTCTCCGAAGGTCTGGAGCTCGGCGCTTCGGTCGCGGTGAATGGCACCTGTCTGACGGTCACCAAGATCGGCGATGCAGTCTCATTCGATGTTATTTCCGAGACTCTGAGCAACACGAATCTTGGGGCTCTGCAGCCGGAAGCACTCGTCAATGTCGAGCGTTCTTTCAAAGTCGGTGACGAAGTTGGTGGACACATCCTTTCTGGACATGTGAGCGGTGTAGTCACCGTTGCAGAGATCGTAGAATCGGAGGGGCAACGAGACATCATCTTCGATGTGCCGGATCGCTGGATGAAGTACCTCCAGCACAAAGGGTTTGCGGCGCTCGATGGTGCAAGCCTGACGCTCGCCACGGTAGATCGGCCCAACAACCAAATCAGCGTGTGCCTGATTCCAGAAACCATCGAACGCACCACGCTCGGACGGGTGACGATCGGTGACCTCGTGAATCTCGAGGTGGATGCTCAGACACAAACCATTGTAGAAACCGTCGAGCGCGTGCTGGCTGAACGCACGGCAGAATGAACGGGCGGTGGCTGGAGTACGTAAAACGGCTGCAGGCCATCGCGGCCACAGGCCAGCATTTTACGGAGCACTTCTACGATCGCGAGCGCTACGATGAGATTGCGCTCATCGCCGAGACCATGTTGTCAGAACTCGCGCACGAGCCTGTATCTCGCATAAGGGAGCTGGTGCCTAGTTCAGAGGAGGGGTACGCGACACCCAAGATCGATGTTCGTGGTGCCGTGCTGCGCAACGAACAGGTTCTGCTTATCAGGGAAGCCGCGGACGGCCTGTGGACTCTGCCCGGTGGGTATGCGGACGTGGGGCTTTCAGCGGCGGAGAATACGGTCAAGGAAGTGCGAGAGGAGGCCTGTATCGAGGTACGGGCAAAGTGCCTGTATGCGGTTCATCACAAGAGCAAACATGCCTACGACGCCGATGTCCGGGACTTCTACAAGTTCTTTTTTCTCTGTGAGCAGCTGGACAACGCGGAGCCGCAAGCCGGCCCGGAAGCGCTGGATGTGGGCTATTTCCCGGTTTCGAAGCTTCCGCCGCTGTCACGCGGAAGAACGATTGAAGCCGACGTTCAGCTGGCATTGACCTGTGCAAACACGCCAGACTTCACAGTACGCTTCGACTAACTCGCTGTGCTGCTTCTCAACTGACGCAGATTGCCGATCACGGCTTCCAGCGCTTTGTCGAAGACCTCTGAATCGTCCAGAATCACGACCTCTCCCTGGGCAATGCCTTGCGCGAGTTCAGTGCGAGTTTTCTCGGCGACCTTCATGCCTCTGCGATTGACGAAGATGAATCGATTGCCGCCGCCGATGACCGTAGCCAGCTTGCATCTGACCGGATCGTTACTTCCGGACGTGAATTCGAGCCAGCGGCCTTCGTGGAGGCCATCTACAGCCGTCGTGTCGATGGCGCCTGCTGTCTCTTCAACGATCGGCGCCTCTTCCAGGGGCTCTGCGAGCTGAACTTCCTTGATCACTTCCCGTACCTCGTCTTTCGCCAACAGGGTCGGCGGAGCGTCATGCTCTAAAAATGCGCGATCATGCCTGGATATCTCAGCCAGATGGGCATCAAGCGCACTCAGAGCGCTCTCGATGTCGTCATTCGGCAGATTGATACCCTGCATGCCGGTGCGAAGCTGGCTCAGCAGCGCCTCGCGGCCCGTATCGCGCCTCAACACATCCTCCAGGTTGTTCAACGGTTGCACCGCCCAGAGGAGTTCATCCAGGTCGGCGACGGCGTCAGTCCACTCTGAGCTCGTGTTTCCGTGCTTCAGAGCGACGAAAACCAGTACACGGCTCCAGATGTCACTGATGAAGCGGCCAACCTTAGGGTGTAAGCGTAGCCCAGCAGCCTTCTGATTGATGACATTTTGTGCGCACCGCTTGGCATCTTGAGTCTTTGCTTTGCCTTCTTCGCTCTCTTTGACGCGGCTTTCGACGCGCCTGGTGCGGGTTCGGTCTTTGGTAACGAACTGCTGCAGATCTTTCGTGAGCGTATCGAAAACCGCCACTTCACCTTGAAAATCATTCAGCACCCGGGCGACGATGTTCTCAATCATGTCGTAGAGCGCATCTCTTTTGAGTTCGCTGGCGCTGCTCCAGCCAATGCCTGCGCTCGACAGTTCGTTCAGCAGGCGTCTTGCCGGGTGCGATGCTCGAGAGAAGAATGACTTGTCGAGAATCGCCAGCTTGACGATGGGAATCTGCAGACGTGCGATCAACGCCTTCATGGGAATCGCCAGATTCCGATCGTTGAGAATGTAGTCGAACAACATGCCGACGAAGTTCACGACATCATCGTCATTTCGGTTGAGGCTTGCAGACTTGTCACCCGTGAGCTGATGCATTCTGCCGGCCAGCAGCGCCGAGAGGTCGATTGCTGAAGGTGCAACTGTAGGGTCGGTTTCTGTCGGTCCCTGCAGCTGCAGCTGGCCGAGCACCTCAACGAGCTGGTCCGTAGGAACCACAGTCACGCCGCTCGATGTTGTTGCGTCGCTGTGATGGCTTCCAGCCTGCTGAGACATCAGACCTTGAATGTAACCGAACCCGGTGCCGGATGTTGTGCTGTCGCCATGTGCAACTGCTCCGGGAGACACACCTGTCTGCGTTGGGCTGCCCAAGGGAGGAACATACGAGGCTGGTGTCTGAGCGGCGTTTCGCTCTGGACGATCCGCACTGCGAGCACGACGGTAGGCATGCTTCAGGTCGGGGAGCACCCCGGAAGCGGCGAGTTGCCGGTTTGCCTCGTCATAGAAATCACCGAGCTGATCCATGACGAATCGCTCGAAAAGTTTCAGAATGATCAGGCGGATGGTCAGCTCGACATCCAGCGTTTCGATTGCTGATGCGAACCCTTCACCGAGCACCTGTGGCCCTAGAGGATTCAATTTGTCGGTCACTGCCACGTGTTCGTGCACGTGGTCGAGGCGTTTGGTGAGCTGGGTGATGGCCAGGGAGTACTGACTGGTCACCTTCGACACGAGGCCTGCAATGGCGACCGTCACTTCGAGATCATCCTGCTGCACCAGCGAAAATTCGGCTGCTTCGAACTGTGAGGATGGGTTCTGCCATTCGTCCTGGGGAGGCGACTTGAGTTTTGCAAACGCGTCCTTGATGGACGCATCGAAACGCTTCAGCACCTCGCTTCTCGCCAGCCGGAGATGACGCATGGACTCAAAGTACTTCTGATGATCAGAATCCGAGCTCGAACGGTCGGCCCGCTCGAACAGCTCATCATCCGCACTGTTCAAGAGCGCAATGAGCAGAGCGTTCAGGCGGGCGCGTGCGTTTCGCTGCAGAGCTTCGAGCCCTGCCTGAACACCGTTTGTTTGCTTGCTGCGGCCAAGCCGCGATTTGGAAGGAGATACTCCCTTCAGGTCCACCACAGACGCACTTCCCATCCTCTCCTCACCGACTCCGGGTTATCGGTCAGTAGAGCATTACGTCTGGGTGCAGTCTGCGAAGTGGGTCGTGGAAGAGGGGAGACCGGCCGCACGAAGTCGTTTGGCCGGGTTGGATAATTGATTATCTTCTAACGGGCGTAGGCGCTGGCGTGGTACTCGCGCCAGTCCATGATATCTGTAGCAGCGCCGGATTTGAGTTGCACGCCGACATACCACTGTTCCTGACCGCCTGCGTCCTGTTCTCCGGTCGGGCGAGACCAGCGCACCTCACCAGACAAAAAGAATTTGCCGGGACGGTTGCTGACATCTACCCACAGATCCAGCAGCGTGCCGGCCGGAACCGGTGCATTGCTGCGGAACTGAATGCCACCAACAGAGAGATTTACCGCATGGCAGGACAGGGTGCTGCCCACAGCCTCGGGTGCATCGGCTGAGAGTACGATCTGCGTGAAAAGGCGATCGCTGCTCTCGAGCCGCGGATGCATCCGCTTGTCCGAAGACGGGCGCGTTCTGAAGCGCGCCTGATTGAACTGTATGACGTTGTCTGCCATCCCTCGCTCCCTTTCGAGTGTCCTGCAGCTTTTGTAGCTGCATGTCTGTTTATGTCTGTTCTCTTGCACACCTGCGATCAACAGAACCAGCCGCCCCTCGACTGTGGGTTTCGCCGTTACTCTCCGGAAAGAGATCTATGCGAAACACCTGCCTGCATCGGCAGTACGCTGCGGCCTCATTACCTTGAGGCTTAGCGAGAATCATGCCAGCAAAGAAGGAAAAAAAATACCTTCGAATTATCAGTTGGTTGTATTGGTTTTATAGACAAGCTGTGAACAGCGTCACATAAGGGAAAATCGCCGTGTAGACGCAATACGTCAGTTTATCCCCTGCTGCGGCGTGTATAATGCCCTTGTGTCAGAACGCCCACCATTTTACGCCCAGCTAAGCCGTTCCTGGTCGGAGAGCGGTTCACTGCTTTGCGTGGGCATCGACCCGACCTATGAGCGCCTGCCAGCAAACGTATCGCAGGATCCTGAAGGACTTTTCGAATTTTCGCGACGCATCGCCGATGCCTGCGCGCCTCATGTCTGCGCATTCAAACCGCAGGCCGCACATTTCGGCGCGCTGGGAGCCGAGAAAGAGCTTCGACGCCTCATTGACTATATCCATGAACTTCACCCGCACGTGGTGGTCGTGCTGGATGCCAAACGTGGCGATATCGGCTCAACCGCGGCGCGTTACGCTGTTGAGGCATTCGAAAGATATGATGCAGACGCTGTCACTGTCAGTCCTTTTCTCGGCGAAGAAAGTGTGCGCCCCTATTTCGATTTCCCCGAGCGTGGCGTGATCCTGCTGTGCCGCACCAGTAACCCCGGTAGCGACTGGATGCAGAAGCAGCCGGAGGACGAGCCCATCTATCTTCAGATCGTGAAAAAAGCCCAGGCCTGGAACGAACACCGTAACCTGGCCCTGGTCACCGGTGCGACGTACCCGGAGGAACTGCAGGAAGTCCGCGCTATCGCGCCGGAGATGCCGCTTCTCGTTCCGGGAATTGGCGCCCAGGGTGGCGACATTTCCCGGGTAGTCGCCGCTGGCGCAGACAGAAACGGCCAGGGACTTCTGATCAGTGCTTCACGCAGTGTGCTGTTTGCAAGCGATGGCGACGACTACGCGGAGGCTGCTGGCGCCGAGGCTGAACGTTTGAAGCATGAAATACAGGTTGCCGTAGAATCCAGCAATTACTCCAGGTAATTATTGGTGGCCGATCTAAGTGTCTGTTATTAAAGAAGATTAAGCCGCCGTTTTTAGTTACAAAGTCGTCACGCAACAGGTAGCCGTTCGGGGTATCATGATGCCAAGTAAACAGCCTAAACCTCTGCTGGGTCACGGTGGAGTCGACGGCTGCTGGTGCGTGTCGGGCATCGAAGGAAGAGCTTTCGATGACTCGGACGCGTTCAATGACCAAACATTGAGCCGAAACTGGGGAGGGGCTTAGGGCCGCTCGATCTGCGACATGGAAGCGCGCGCCAGAAGGGCTGCCGAGGAGGCTCCGATGACTCCGGAAGCGGTGATTTTTCGCTACCTGGAGATACTGCGCAACCAGCCTGTGGACCGTGCGCAGCTGTGCAAGCTGCTGTGTCTGGATGCAGACCTGCTCGGCCGCTGGCTGGCGACCCTGCCTTGTACCGCGAACCCTCCTGAATTCGAGGCGGCGCTTGGGGCGCTCGATGAAGGCGAGCTCACGGTTCTGGCGCAGGCCCACGCCTGGTCGCTGCTGCCTACCCTGGGCACGGCACGTCTGGCGATGGATCAATGGCAGCTCGTCAATGTTGGCGCCTGTCTGGGCGAAGCGCTTGCGGCGCATCTTTTGCGAAGCGGCTGGCACAGCCCATCTATTGCGGACCCCTTGAGGGTACGCATCCAGGTTCTACTTGCGATTTCAGGCGTCAACCTGCCTCACGACCCGGTCTTGTGCGAACTTGCCGACTTTCGTGGTACGCCGGTCAACCTCCTTATGGACGCCGATCCATTGCCGCAGATCTTCGCCGTGGTCGAAGCTATGGAAACCCAGGGTCTCAAGGAGGCGGCTGAGCTGGCTCAGACGCTCCTCGAGGTGCCGGGAGAGACCTTTACGGCGCTGCGTGCAAGGGCTGAAACGGCCTGCAGTACAGAGCTGACGGCGCTGGCGCTGGCGGAGGACGATAGTGCGGAGTGGGGCGAGCGGCTCTGGGCTCAGCAACGTATGTGGCTGCTTGCTCAGCTCATGCCCACCGGCGAAAGGGCGGCGAACCGTCTGGCTGAGGTACATGCGCAGATATGCCGGGCACTGTTTGGTCATGAAGCGGAGCTGTTCCTCGCTGATGGCGTGAGCCATTGGCGTTCTACGAGGGATTCGAGCATCCGTATCCGCCGGAACTCACCGGTCAGTGCCATTGCACAGGCCGGCCGCGACGGAGCGTCCCGGGTCATGGAATACGATCGTTCGCTGCCCGTGGCCGCGGATTTCGATCAGGTCCTGGCGGCGGCGGCTCGGTTGCGCGGTGTGATGATCCAGACCGCAGTGGAGCTAATCGGATTTCGGACCAAAGTGATCACCGCCGAGGAATTCAA
>JAUIKX010000204.1 GCA_030430515.1 Gammaproteobacteria bacterium
GAATGTGCCTGATCGACTTCCAGTCTCGGTACGGCTCCTTTCGCGAAACCCGCTTCCAGTGAAGTGAGCGTTGCTCGGCTGATTTCAACGCGCTGGCGATGGAGCGTCTGCGCTCTGGCTGCAGCCTCGACCTCCCGTTCCAGATCCTGAGCTTCACCGCTGTAACGTTGTTTTGTCAGACGAATTTGCTGGTTGAGAGACCTGAGGCGTTCCGCCAGGGCAGATTTTTCTTCGTCGAGCAGCGCATAAAATGTGCCCGCGCTCCCGCTGGTGGGGTCTGCGTCGAGAGATACTTCGAAAAGAATTTCGCCTTTTTCCACCACGCTGTTGCTTGTAGCGTGCAGCGCCGAGACGTAGCCGTTGGCACTGGCAGTCAACGTCACAAGCCCCTTGCTGGGTGTGATCCAGCCGTGTGCAGTGACGGTTCTGTGAAGTTCTGTCTGGCTCAGTGCCACGATGGCTGACGCCAGCAGGCCCGAGACGAGCCCAAGGTAGGTGCGCCAGCCGGGTGGGCCGTGAACGATGACCCGTGCCGGGTCTGTGCGATTTAGGTTCTCCAGAGCCTGTTTTCGAAAAAGGGCATCGTGCATGCATCGCAGTCTGCCCTGTGCGTTCTGTTGCGTCTGGCGGTCGGAA
Source organism: Gammaproteobacteria bacterium (assembly GCA_030430515.1). Lineage (GTDB taxonomy): Bacteria > Pseudomonadota > Gammaproteobacteria > Pseudomonadales > Azotimanducaceae > SYFY01. The sequence continues at coordinate 637 of JAUIKX010000204.1, forward strand.
ACCCTGAACGGTTTCGGATATGGCTTACAAGGGTGATTTCGGGTCGATCCCCAACATGACTTTTCCGGTGACCTCGAACATCTGTTGCCCCACCATCATGTGCTGTGTGGAAACGTGGACATCGCGGAAACACTTCTGCAGGCGGTTGGTGTGGTAGATGGAGGAGCCGCCGGCTGCGTGATATAGCTTGTCGACCGCCTCGGCTGCAGACCATGTCGCGTTGGCGGCGGCGAGCCGCAGCCGGGCCTTGTGGTCGAGGCTGAGCTTGCCTTCGGATGAGGCGCTTTGCCACGCGTGGTCGATGCATTCGTGAACATACGAACGGGCCGAGCCCAGACGTGCCGTAGCAATCGCAAGATCAGACTGGGCGCTGCTTCGGTCGGCCAGAGAACGTCGGCTGCCGGTGGGTACTTTTGCTGTTGCAAGATCGATGAATTCGTCGATGGCGCGTTGCGCGATACCGAGGCTGACGGCACAAACGCCGAGCGCGAGTAGCCCCAGATGGGGAAAGCGGTACAGCGGCGTGCCGATGCGCGGGTGCTCTCCGCTGACAGTCCATCGCCCGGCTGGTACGAATGCGTTGGCCACTTCGATGTCGTTGCTGCCGGTGCCGCAGAGCCCGGAAACCTGCCAGTTGTCATGAATGGTCACGTCGTTGCGATCGAAGAAGGCCAGCACCATTTGAGCAGGGCCACTGTCGTCTTCTGTCACCATAGTGCCGCCGAGAATCCAATTGGCATTGTGGCAGCCGCTGCCAAACGGCCAGCGACCGCTGACGCGCAAACCGTCGCCTTCGCGTACCCCTTTGCCGTTTGGTGCCGCAACACCCACGGTGATGGCGTTGGCGTCATCGGCATACAACCTCTGCGACCATTCCTCCGGAAGGCTGGCAGCCAGGGAGCCGCTGGTGTTCGCAATCATGATGAACCAGCCCACTGCCGCGTCGGCGCGGCTGGCTTCGATGAGCAGCTCAACAAACGTGCTGGGGTGTGATTCCAGGCCGCCGTAAACTTCAGGCACGAGCAGCTTGAGCAGCTTCGCTTCCGCCATCTGTTGAACCAGATCATCCGGCAGGCGTCGGTTCTGCTCGAAGCTGGCAGCGTCAGTATCAGAGCGCCCGTAGAACGGTTTGAAACGGTCGAGAGTTTTCTGGTCGATTGTCATCGGGGGGCCTCGAAAGCGATATGAAGTTTGCGCCGGGAGATGCGCCAGCCTTCTGCTGAGCGTGTGTAACGATCTTCGAAGTGGCCGACTACACGGGGGCCGTGCAGGGGCGCGGGGCCTGCCTTCAAAGCGGCATCACCGACGTGTTCATAGATGGTTACGTAGTTCATGCCTCTGGCGTTGTCGTCGTCCAGAACCTCTATGAACACGTTGCTGATCACCTGACGGCTGCGCAGATCTGCAGGCCGACGCATGCATAAACCAAATATGGCGGCTTGGCCGGTAACGGAACGTCCCATGTCGAGTTCGGCCTGCTCCGTGAAGAGCGAGGTGTAGCCTTCGTAGTCTCTGAAGTCGAGCAGGCGTGCGCTTGCGTAGACCAGTTCGGTGCATCGGCGCTCGATGGCTTCCGTAGTCATAGCAGTGCGCTGACGTGGGCTTCGGCACTGGATGAGAGTGCTGACAGGTCGTAACCGCCTTCCAGGGCTGAAACAATTCGACCATGCGCCGAGCGGTCGGCAAGTGTGCGAATCTCACCGGTGATCCAGGCAAAGTCGTCCTCCGTGAGCAACAGGCCACCGAGCGGATCCAGACGGTGCGCGTCGAACCCGGCGGAAATGAGGTAAAGCTCGGGAGCAAACGCCTCGAGCTTCGCAAACCAGCTGGACTCGACGGCATGGCGAAACTGCGAGCCGGTGGTACCTTCAGGCAAAGGGGTGTGAACGATGTGCGGCCGCTCGACGTCATGCTGGCGGTTCGGGTAGAAAGGATGCTGATAGCTCGAGCAAACCATGACCCTGGGGTCGTCGGCGAAAATCTCGACCGTACCGTTACCATGGTGTACGTCGAAGTCGACGATGGCGACGCGATCAATGCCGTGTTCTTCGAGCGCAGCAACCGCTGCGATCGCGACGCTGTTGTAGAAGCAGAAGCCCATCCCTGCGTTGCTTTCTGCATGGTGGCCCGGCGGTCGGACGGCGCAGAACGCCCGGCTGTCCTCGCCCGTGCACACTGCCCTGGTTGCATCGCATACTGCACCCGCGGCACGCCGGGTGGCTTCCAGTGAGTCAGGACACAAAGCGGTGTCGGGATCCAGCTGCTGAAGACCTTCCATTGGTGACAGGCGCTCGAGCAGCTCGAGGTAGTCGGGATCGTGTACGCGTCCGGCCTGTGTGGCTGAGACGAGTGGTGCTTCACGAAAGCGCGTTTCCGCAGTCAGACCGATTCTCTGAAAGTGTGACAGCAGTTCGCTCAGCCGCTCTGGCCGCTCTGGATGTCGGGGTTGCATGGCGTGCTGCTCACACGCTGGGTGGCTGTAAAGTAGCATCCCCCATTTTGCTGTGCCCCTTCCTATCGCTCAACCTTTCTTGGATCAGGAGAGCGCGGGGTCTGCCGTCGCTTGGCGCTTCGAGAGGAAGCTCTGGAAATCCCGCAGCGGTACCGGTTTGCTTAGCAGATACCCCTGCATGTCCGTGCAGCCGAGATTCTGCAAGCGCTCGTACTGATGAGGCTCTTCGATGCCGACTGCGACGGATCGCAGGTTGAAACGGTTTGCAAGCTGACAGATTTCGGCGATGAGCGCATCTGCGGTGGGATCGCCCGTTCTTGCGATCAGGCTGCGATCCATTTTGAGCGTGTCTGCAGGGCAACGCAGTAGTTTCTCGGCTTCTATGAGCTCCGCGCCAAGGCCATCGATAGCAAACCGCACGCCCATGTCGCGTAGCGCGTAGAGGCTCGGGCGATGATGGTCGACCAGATACAGCAGCTGCTCGTGGGACATCTCCAGCTCGAGCATGTTGGGGTCGAGCCATCGGTCGTTTACCAGCCGTTCGATCTGACGGTTGATGACGTTGCGCTCGAACTGTTGGGGCGAGACGTTCACGGCCAGTATCAGCGGGTTCAAGAGATGCTCGAACCAGGTCGAGGCTTCGCAGCAGGCTCGCTCGATGACCCAGTCGCCGATGCGGGCCATCTGACCGGACTGTTCGGCAATCGGAATGAACTGGCTAGGGGCCAGCTCGCCGACCTCCATGCCCTGCCAACGCAGTAGAGCCTCTACCCCTGACAACTCTTCGGTGCGGGTATTCCACTGTCCCTGTAGCACCAGGGAGAACTCGTCGCGCTCGATGGCGTTTGGAATGCGTTCGCCGATGCCGGTGTTTGGCGCACCGCACACGCAGTCGCCGCCCATTTTGGATGCCGCTGTCTTGGCAGACAGGGCCTTTCTCCATAGCTGCTCGGGATCGTTGCACCGCGCTTCCACCGCGAATCCCACGCTGGCTGTGAGGTGCATGTTGTTCCCGCGATACGGTACGCCGGGCCTTAACGAGCCTACCAGCAGCTCCGCGCAGGCCAGAGCACTCTGTTCCGTCGCGCCGGGGATCAGCACGACGAAGCAGGCCGCATCGACGAAGCCGAGCTGCATGCCGGCACTGAGTTGAGCCTGCACATAGTCAGCAAGGTGGCCCAGCAGATCGGTTTTGCTGATTGGATCCAGATCGGCGTAGAGGTGCTCGCCGTGATCGATCTGCACAACCAGCAGTGCGATGCTCGTGCCTCGATACGCACTGGCCTGATCCAGTACATCGGTATGGCGTGGAAGACGGGTAATGGGTTCCAGCTCCTCCAGGCGGCTGAACTGATTGCGCAGCCTCGTCACGCTGGCGCACTGCGTCAAACTGCGCAGCAGTGCCTCCGCGTCTTCTGGTGATACGGCTTCTACGCCGGGGGGAAGGTGGGCCTCGGTGCCCAGCAGCAACCGCTGGAAGTCGTTCGCATCGGTCAGCAGCAGCGCTGCCAGCCTGTCGCTCACCAGAAGATCCGGACAGTGCGCCCCCAGGCATACCGCAGCGACATCTGAAGTGCTTTCACACAGAATGACCGGCCACTCGTGGCTCTGACTGATGCGAGCAACACGAGCCCGGAGTTCGGAATCGGTAATGTATGCGGCGATGCGCAAGGCGCTGTCCTTATCGACCTTTCTATGAAGTCTAGAACACCTGCGAGACGCGCTTCGGTGACGGGCTCTACGTTTAAGTCAGCTCTCTGGAAAGATACATGGACTTATGGTCGCTTGCGACGGCGCAGATCCGCCCGAGTGCGGCAGCATACGGGCTTTTCCGTGTGTTTTCGCCGTTGATGGTCTGCACTTCGAGCTGATGTTTTTTTGTGACGAGGTGCCGAAGAACTTCGTTAACGCCGTCAAGCGCCGAATGATCACTGGGCACGAAATAGGTCAATTTTTTGCCGCCGTTTTCCACCACGAGCGCCAGCTCGCCGGCGAAAAACGCCAGATAGTTGGCGCTTCGGCGTTGTGGCAGCTCCGGCCAATCCAACCCGAGACCGCACGGCGAGGCCGGATCGGTTGCATTCATCCACCAGTGCTCCGGCGCTGCACCTCGCAGGGCCAGCCGCTGCAGGCTTGCAGGGGTGATGAACTGCGGTCCGCTGAGCCCTTCCACGTAGTAGCCCTGAATGACCTCGCCGGCCAGCTCCATGATGCGCAGAGCCCGGAAAATGTCTCGCCATGTCCAACCCTCCCGGGTGACGATTTCCCGGCACAGCAGACCGTACCGCTCGAGGAGGATTCGGGTACGTTCCTTGTTCTGCTCAAGCGTGCTGAGCGGGTCATCCTCAGAGGCCGGCTGCCTCGTTTGACGCCATGTTCCCTGCCAGCCTCGAACCAGTCCACGCAGTCGCTGGCGGCGGCTTGTTGCCGTTCCCGATCGTGACAGCTTGTAGTTGCGCCTGCTGGCATCCCGCAGAGGAGTCAGGCCGTCACAGGTCAGTGAACCTGACCATACGGCGTCCCACCAGTTGCTGTTCAGACTTTCGGTATCGGTGGATCTCTCTGCAATCTGAGCGAACGTGTAACCGGCTGACGCGTCCTGGAAAAGATTGCCTGGCGCGGCTTCCTTCTGTTCGGACACCCGCTGCAAGGCCGTATCTTCCGGGTAGCAGAGCGTTATGCGCTCTTTCCCGCACCCCTGCCAGATAAAGCCGCACTCGGCGATGCTCTGGTCGATGGCCATCTCGCTGATGGTGGGCAGGCGGCACTGAATCAACTCATCCAGCCAGACGGAAACCGGTGCGCAGACACCGCTGAGCTGTTCAACGATGTCGCCCGCCGCCGCTTCGGTATAGGCTCTACCGAACTGTTGTTGCCGAGCCCAGTGGCCCGGAAGCTGAGCAAATGAAAGCGGATCTACGGTCACTCGAGCGCGTGCGCGTTGGAAGCGCAGAATGGCGTCCAGGTTCTCGCTATCGCAGAAGCAGTTGCCTTCGACGCCAGCGATGCGCACTCCCGCGCTGAGCGCCTCGAACAATCCGTCTGGAACGCTCGGGAGCAGCGCGGCTATTTCTCCTTCACGCAGCGGCCCGTAGAAAGACAGCACTTCCAGGCTCGCCTGCAGCGGGTTCATCAGTGGTGTCAGATCAGGCCGGCGCGTATCGCTCTGCACGCCTGTCGCGAGCCACACGGGCAGATGCTCGATGTGGCATACCCAGATTCTGTCGTCTTTACGGATTTGCGTCAGGCCCGCCAGATCCCGGCTCCACGGCCATTCGGATTGCGGCACCAACACCCGCTCCTTCAGCCATGCAACTTGCTCCTCCTCAGTATCCGGCGCGTAGCCTGCTGCTGTGCGTTGCCGCTTTGCCACGAATTCGCGGACGATTTCCTTGTCCAGATCCGGGCGAAGGCTCGGATCGTTGACCGCTGCGGCGATGAGATCGGCGTTCAGGGCGCTGACGTCGGGTACTTCCGGACTGTCGTCGGCATACA